>JBEBBR010000100.1:0-3031 GCA_041158285.1 Actinomycetota bacterium | reverse complement strand
AATCCCGCCGCTGCCGCGATTTCGGTTGCGATCTGCCACATGTGATCAGATGAGGTGAGAAAACCTTCAGCATTCGAACGATCCACATGTCGCGCGGACAATGGCACGAGCCGTCGAGTTGCATCCAAAACATCAGCTATTCGCGCTTGTTCGGGGTGGCAGTAGCGCACTGCATTGGTTAAAACCGCAGGCACCTGCTGTTCCCGTGCGAATCTCCACATACGTGCTGCTGCTTGAGTTGAGAACCTAACCGTCTCGTGGGTTGTGAGATTTCTTGTTGAGCTGATGACCTGCGAGTCGCGTTCTCGATGAGACACAATTTCACACACCACATGCGCACCAGTTGCTCGCCATTGCGCAAGAGCCATGCTGGCCTGCTCTGTTCGGCGTGCCATCAATGCTCTGCCCACATCAGAATCCGGACCTAACATCACAGTGATGGAACTAGCCGCATCTGATTCATGCACTATCTCAACAATGCGGCGCATTACGTCATGATCAAAACCCGTTGCATGAAAAGCGCTCACTGCTCGGTTGAGGCCAACTACTCCCCCTGGACCTTGGGAAAGTAAGACAACTCGCGGCAGTCCTGGATCCACAGTTGCACCACCAAACATCGGCGCACTCTGAGTTATGGGATGAACAGGTCGCACTGCAAGTGATACTCCAATGATCGGTGAAATACCTGCATCAGTACACGCCTTGATAAATCGAACTGCGCCATAGAGTCCATCGCGATCCGTAAGAGCTACTGCACTCATTCCTAAGTCGACTGCATGTTCCACTAATTCCTGCGGTGAACATGCCCCATAACGCAGGGAATATCCCGACGACACATTGAGATGGATGAAATCGCTCATGACTAGTCGACAACTCGAATCATGCGCCATGGATCAACTACTGACGATGTCAACGATTCGCGATACGCAAGATCGCCGACGATGACTCCAGCCATACTTCGAGCTTCCACTCGCCAAATCCGCCAGGTCACATCATTGCTATCAACATCAGCTAATTGGGCGCGATAAAAAGTCTGTGCAAGTGATTGCCACCACGGGCCGGTTTCGATCCAGTGCATCACGATGGTTTGCACAACATAACGATGACCGCGCCAACGAAAAGATTGGGGAATGTCATCAACAGCAATAACTGCAAGGTCACAGGGTTCGGGTCTTTTGGTCATGGCTTCCTCAGTAGCAAACCTGACGACCCACATCATGTCGACCAGCATGATGTCTTAACGAGGACACGTTCGGCTGGAGTGATCCAGCCGAACGGCCCCCACTACGTGGGGCATCCAGACACGCAAGTGCGACGGGTCGAAGGTCGTACCTGGTGACGGTGTCCTACTGCGGCGTGTCAGGGGGTCACGCCAGTTATCGAACATATGTTCGATAACCTAAGTAAACAGGGGGAAGCCCTCCCTGTCAACTACTGACGTGAAATACGAATTAATCAGTCAACGTGGCGGTGTGACCGTCGAGGTTTTCAACGGCAGCAACAGCCAAGCGCTGGGCGCGATCCGCCGCGGCACGAGCCTTTTCATGAGCATCGACCACTGCTTGGTGAGCGGAGCGAGCGTTAGCCACAGCCTCAGCGATTTCACGGCGAATCCGGACTGCCTCATCAGTGGCTGCCTTTTTATGGGAAACCGCCCAGTTTTCAACTTCAGCCTTGGCGTTGTTGGCCCACTTCTCAGCTTCGCGACGATGATTTGCAGCCCATGCGGTTGCTTCGTTGATTGTCTGCTGAGCAGCAGCTTCAGCGGATGCCCGCAGTGCATCAGCTTGTGCGGTGGCGTTTGCAGCGAAATCATTCGCAGATTTTTCGGCTGCAGCAACAATTCTGTCGCCCTGGCGGGTGGCATCTGCTAGCTGCTTCTCAGCTGCAGCAACGATCTCAGCGGCGCGGGAATCAGCAGCAGCAAGTGACTTGGCGGCTGCGCGTTCGGCAGTAGCGATGACTGCAGCGGCAGCTTGCTTTGCTTCGGCTTCGCGACGGTGAACTGTCGACAAAATGGTGACAGCTGTGGTGGCTGCAAGTTGTTCAAGCTCTTCTGGTGTGAGTTCTTGGAAATCTTTACGTGAGCGCAGTTCAGCATTCTCTGCTTCGAGCTCAGCCAGGCGACTTGGTAGGTCATTGGCGTTAACCGACGTAGGTGCGTTTTCGTCCTTGCGGTTGCCGATCCAATCAAGGACCTTACGCTTTGAAACTTCGTCAGTGCGGTTGTCTGTGCTCATTGTGACCCTTATTAATCGCGTGGGATGTGAGGCAAAGGTACACGGGAAGGATGCAATCCCTCAATTGTGTTGGGGTTAGCCATACGCTTGCCACATGCTCAAAGTTGCGCGTCGCATTGCCCTTGGTTTAGTCGGCTTCTATTTAGCCTTGTGGGGTTTAACCCTCTACATCCATTACCCAGCTCCGGTTGAGGCCGTCACCTTAGGTTTGGCGGCACCGTCTGAGACTGGCGCTTTGATGCCTTTCCACTCAGTTGATGCGACATCTGCCACCGCGATGAACGTCACCAACACCGAGACCATGCCTGCCACCATCGATTGGTATGGCACCTCAACCTCATGGGAGGACTTCCTCACTGCCACCAACACCAATGCCTTCCTCGTGATTCGCGATGGTGTGGTCACACATGAGTGGTATCGCGAAGGCATTACCCAAGATCAAAAACTTCCGTCGTACTCAGTGGCTAAATCAGTTGTTTCAATTTTGGCCGGTCAACTGATTGCCCAAGGATCTTTGAGCGAATCTGATCCATTCATTAAGTACTACCCTGAATATGCAACTGGTGGCGATTTCGACAAGGTGACTATCGGTCAATTACTCGATATGCGCGCTGGTGTTGCAGTCGCAGACAACTATCCGACCGGCCCATCGGGTTGGGGTGCACCGATCGCTCAGATGTATGCCACCACAAACATGTCTAACTTTGTGTTGAATCATCGCGAGGTTTATTGGGAACCAGGTTCGGATGTGGAATACCGCAGCATCGATACCCAACTTGTTGGCATGGTCA
>JBEBBR010000099.1:0-7318 GCA_041158285.1 Actinomycetota bacterium | reverse complement strand
GCACCGCTGTTCTTAACCGAAATCTCCAAGATAACCGTGCGATCACCGATTTCCAATGGATCGCATCCAGCAGTCCCATATCGGCATGAACCACGACCGATCGATTTCACAGTGACTTCGCCTTCAGAGTCACCTTGAGTGAAATAGAAGGTCTGTCCTGCCGAGCCTTCCCAAAGATCAGTAGAAATAGGTGTTTCCGACACTTCGCTTGATGGGCTTTCAGAACTCTGTGTTCTGGTCGGATCTGCCACATTGGACGATGCGCAACCGGATGCAAGTAAAACGAATGCAAAAGTGGCCAATAATTTCTTCATTTTCCCTCGTTTCTTTCGAAGCAGTTTGCATCGAAGTTTCACAAGTTTATGAGACTTTGAAAGAAAAGGAAAAGGATCCTTAGAACAAGTGGCCCCGATTGGAATCGAACCAACGACACACGGTTTAGGAAACCGTTGCTCTATCCCCTGAGCTACGGGGCCATGTCACTTTGTGGAACAAGCAACTGCGGCAGTCTAATGAAAACTGCAACTGTCTAATCCGCTCTAGTGAATCGAGAGCCTGCCAGCAGCTGCTTCAAGTACACACAACGCCGCCAACCGAACAGTGCGCTGGTCTGCAGTATCAATCGATGCATCAATTTCAGTGAAGTCAATTGCCTGTACTCGTTTATCTGCACCAACAATTCCACAAATCTGTCGAAGTTCATCTGCAGATATGCCACCAGGTGCAGCAGCCGGACATGCAGGCACAACAGATCTGTCACAGACATCTACGTCAATATCAACATAGATTCCACGAGTTCCGGTGCCAGCGATCTCAAGCGCTTCAGCCATGACATCTTCAAGTGGTCGACGACGCAATACATCTCGCGCGATCACAGTGATGCCGTAGTCGCGTGCGCGTTTTGCATATTCAGGAGAATTGGAAAAATCAGCAATACCAATCTGCACGATGTTTGCACCGGAGAGTCCAGCTTCAACAAGTCGTTGCACTGGCGATCCATTACTCATTCCGTCACGAAGGTCGTAATGAGCGTCGAGTGTGATCAAGCCTGCTGACGAAATATCGTCTCCATAAATTCCATGCATCACACTGTATGTAATGGAATTATCTCCACCAAGTGCACACAACAATTTGTCAGAGAGATTGAGACTACGAATCGCATCTGCCACTCGGAGCTCACCATCAAAACCATCTGGCTCGATTACATCACCTGCATCAAATACTTTGAGTTCAGCGATATCAACATCACGTGACAGATGATGTGTTGAGTATCGCGAGAGCGCATTGCGAATAGCGGCAGGAGTTTGATGCGCATTGGTCGGACTGATTGAAGTGGTGTGTGCAGGAACACCCATCACGATGAGCTCTGCATCGTTGGCACTTGATGTTGAATGCTCTAACCAATGCGATGCGCGAGGCCACCGTGGATCGTGGGGGAGATTCATGCCGCTCCTAATCGTCGTGAGAGAAGTCTCGCGCATCCACGGGCGGATTGTGCAAGTGCAAGCCGTTGAGATTTCGTAACTTCCTGCGTAGCAAACGTTAAACCAATGGATGCCACTGGATGTTTCAGGTGATCCACAACCGCGACTCCAATGGAAGACATGCCCTCAGCGATGTATTCATCTTCGAGTGCATAGCCACGTTCTTTGTCTGCCTGCAATTCAGCAAAGAGCTCTGTCCAGTTTTGTGGACCTCGTCCGGTTCGGTCAACGAAGGCTGACTTTTGAGATAGTTGAGCTTTGACTTGAGCGGTCGGGAGTGCCGAAAGCATCGCTCTGCCTGATGCAGTGAGAGCGGCGGGTAAGCGAACTCCAACTTCGATGAGTACTGCCACATTCTTTTTGGGTTGGGCTTTAAGAAGATACAGAGTTTCACTTCCTTGCAAAACTCCAAGGTGTGCCACGGCAGATACTGGAGCGATCTCTTTAATAAGAGTGTCGAGAAGTGGTCGAGCCAAACGTTCGAGTGGGTCGTGTCGCAAATACGCGGCCCCAACTTCAAAAGCTGCCACACCTAAACCCCAGCGTTGTTCTTCCTCAAGGTGAACGACAAAACCGCTTTCCTGCATGGCATCGAGTAGGTGGTAGGTCGAGGAACGGGGGAGCTGAAGTTCACGAGCAATGGCAGAGGCAGTCATTGGTGAGGAAGCCGCTGCAAGCGTGCGCAAAATTGCCAGAGTTCTGATTGCCGCTGGGACTTGAGGTTTCATATTAAATCTCGTATCTGAGACAGTAAGTGAACGAACGCTATTGCGCCCTGACCTCTATTACAAGTGTGATTCACTCATGACTTCAGGACCTCGCATTCTTCGGGCAGCACATGGCTCAACCTTGACCGCAAAAGGTTGGGGCCAAGAGGCAGCAATTCGCATGCTTCACAACAACCTTGATCCAGCAGTAGCTGAGCATCCAGAGGAACTCATCGTTTATGGCGGTACTGGTAAGGCCGCTCGCAACTGGCAGAGCCTCGATGCGATCGTTCGCACGCTCACCGACCTTCGGGATGATGAAACACTTTTGGTGCAGTCTGGAAAACCAGTTGGCGTTATGCAAACCCATGAATGGGCGCCACGTGTTTTGATTGCAAACTCCAACCTCGTGGGTGACTGGGCAACCTGGCCAGAATTCCGTCGCCTCGAAAAACTCGGTCTCACCATGTATGGGCAGATGACTGCAGGTTCATGGATTTACATTGGTACGCAAGGAATCTTGCAGGGCACCTACGAAACTTTTGCAGCGGTTGCTCAGCAGAGTTTCAATGGATCACTTGCTGGCACCATCACTGTTACTGCAGGTTGTGGTGGCATGGGTGGCGCACAGCCACTGGCAGTCACCATGAATGAAGGTGTTTGTTTGATGATCGATGTTGATGGCACTCGCCTTCAACGTCGAGTCGATGATCGTTACCTCGACGAAATCGCAAACGATCTTGATGATGCACTTGATCGCGTGCTTCGTGCAAAGTCACAACGCAAAGCTTTGTCTGTTGGTTTGGTTGGTAACGCTGCAACCATTTTGACTGAAATGTTGAACCGCGACTTCCCAGTTGACATTGTTACTGATCAAACGTCAGCACACGATCCGCTTTTCTACCTTCCTGAAGGTATGGAATTTTCTGACATGCGTCACGAAGCTGAACGCAACCCTGAAGATTTCACAAAGCGATCGCAAGCCGCAATGGCAAAACATGTTGCAGCGATGGTGGGATTTATGGACAAGGGTGCAGTGGTCTTTGACTACGGCAACTCAATTCGAGACGAAGCTCGCAAGGGTGGATTTGATCGCGCATTCGATTTCCCAGGTTTCATCCCGGCTTACATCCGTCCGTTGTTCTGTGAAGGTAAAGGCCCATTCCGTTGGGTAGCACTCTCAGGTGATCCAAAAGATATTCACCGCACCGATCAAGAGATTTTGAAACTCTTCCCAGAAAATGAACACCTTCGTCGTTGGATCACCATGGCTCAAGAACGTGTGGCTTTCCAAGGTTTACCAGCTCGCATTTGTTGGTTGGGATACGGCGAACGTGACAAAGCCGGTTTGGCTTTCAACGAACTCGTTGCACGCGGTGAAGTTTCTGCACCGATTGTTATTGGTCGCGATCACCTTGACTGCGGTTCGGTTGCATCTCCATACCGAGAGTCAGAAGCAATGCTTGATGGCTCCGATGCGATTGCAGACTGGCCACTTCTCAACGCCATGGTCAACATTTCGTCAGGTGCATCATGGGTCTCGCTTCACCACGGTGGTGGCGTTGGAATTGGTCGCTCGATGCACGCAGGTCAAGTCAGCGTTGCAGATGGCACTCCACTTGCTGCGCAGAAGTTGGCACGCGTACTCACCAACGATCCAGGCATGGGTGTGATTCGTCACGTTGATGCTGGGTATGACCGTGCAGTTGATGTGGCACACGAACGCCATGTTCATGTTCCCATGATGGATGAGTAAGTGACTCACTCTGTTGCATTCACCAATATTGGATCGCTCATCACAAATGATCCAACTATTGGTGACGGCGATTTAGGTGAAATCAAAAATGCCGCAATAATCGTCGAAGACGGCAAAGTTGCGTGGGTTGGTTCATCTTCTGATGTTGGCAGTGCTGATGCGCATCACGATTTAGATGGTCGAACTGTTATCCCAGGATTTGTAGATAGTCATGCGCACCTGCTTTTTGCAGGAGATCGCAGTGAAGAGTTTTCTTCGCGTATGACTGGGGCTGCATATTCAGCAGGTGGTATTCGTTCAACAGTCGAGCGCACTCGATTGGCCACTGATGATCAATTGCGCTCTAACTACCTCCGACTCATTTCTGAAATGCATCGCTCCGGAATTACAACCTTCGAGACCAAAACTGGCTACGGATTAACGCTGAACGATGAAATTCGCTGCCTTGAAATCGCTGCCGAACAAACTTCAGAAACTACTTTGCTGGCAGCGCACGTGGTTCCAGCTGAATATGCCGATCAACCAGATGCATATGTCGATCTCATCATCAACGAGATGTTGCCAGCAGCACTTGGCAAAGCGCGTTGGGTTGATGTGTTTTGTGATCGCGGCGCGTTCACTCCAGATCAAACAGACAGAATTCTGACAGCGGCCGCTGCGACTGGATTTGAATTGCGATTGCATGCAAACCAATTACAAGCGGGATCCGGAATTTCGCTGGGTGTCAAACATGGTGTTGCATCAGTTGATCATTGCACGTACGCGTCTGACGAAGACTTAGATCAACTTGCATCGAGCAACACAGTTGCAACATTGCTGCCTGGTGCAGAGTTCAGCACTCGTGCCACCTACCCATCAGGTCGTCGTTTTGTAGATGCGGGTGTGAAAGTTGCTATTGCCACCGATTGCAATCCAGGAAGTAGCTACACAACATCAATGCCGTTTTGTATTGCCGTAGCCGTGCGCGATATGCGCCTGTCACCAGCGGAGGCTTTACTCGCCGCAACCCGCGGTGGAGCAGCAGCACTTCGTCGAACCGATGTGGGTCACCTTGGAATCGGTGCCCAAGCGAATTTTGTTAGTCTCAATGCACCTTCGTATATACATCTCGCATACCGTCCAGGTGTCGATCTCATTTCTCAAACTTTCATCAACGGAATTTCGGTTCTCACTAGTCACTCACATCAGGAGCAACAATGAATCAGATCACCTCTGTCACTCTTAACACCGCAGGTCTCACTGCGGATGAGGTAGTTGCAGTTGCTCGCCATAATGCAAAAGTCGTGATTTCAGATGAAGCATTAGCCGCGATGGCGACTGCACGTGCACACATTGACGCGATGGCCAAATCTGACATTCCTGTTTATGGAGTTTCAACTGGTTTTGGTGCGTTGGCCAATCGACACATCAGCCCAGAAGATCGCACTCAGTTGCAGCGTTCGCTTGTTCGTTCTCATGCCGCGGGCACAGGCAACCCAGTGGAACGCGAAGTTGTTCGCGCTTTGATGCTACTTCGTCTCAAGACTCTTGCAAGTGGTCACACCGGTGCGCGTCCAGTTGTTGCACAAACCATGGCCGCAATTTTGAATGCAGGAATCACTCCCGTGGTTCGCGAATTTGGTTCTCTTGGATGCTCAGGCGATCTTGCACCACTTGCCCATTGCGCACTCGTGCTCATGGGCGAAGGTGAAGCAGTTGATGCACATGGCGTATTGCGACCAGTCCCAGAGTTACTGGCCGAAGCAAACATCACACCAGTCGAGCTTCAAGAAAAAGAAGGTCTTGCACTCATCAACGGCACTGACGGCATGTTAGGAATGCTTCTGCTTGGTTTGCATGACCTTTCGAAGCTTGTTGATGCATCAGACATCATCGCTGCAATGAGTATCGAAGGTCTGCTCGGAACAGATTCTGTTTTCAAAGCAGACTTGCATAAAGAACTTCGTCCACATCCAGGTCAAGCAGTATCAGCTGCGAATATGTTGGCAGCACTCAAAGACTCAGCGATAGTCGCATCTCACAAAGAAAATGATGATCGCGTGCAAGATGCTTACTCACTTCGATGTGCGCCGCAAGTAACAGGTGCAGTTCGCGACACCATCACACATGCAATGCTTGTGGCAACTCGTGAACTAGCAGCGGCAATCGACAACCCTGTTGTTCTACGTGATGGAACACTTTCCAGCAACGGCAACTTCCATGGCGCACCTGTTGCCTATGTGCTCGATTTCTTAGCGATTGCAGTGGCAGACCTTGGTTCGATTGCAGAACGTCGCACAGATCGCATGCTCGACAAGAATCGTTCACATGGACTCAATCCATTCCTCGCAGCCGATGCTGGTGTCGATTCAGGTTTGATGATTGCGCAGTACACCCAAGCTGCATTGGTTTCTGACTGTAAACGTTTGGCAGTTCCAGCAAGTGTGGATTCGATTCCAAGTTCAGCGATGCAAGAAGACCATGTGTCGATGGGTTGGCATGCAGCTCGCAAACTTCGCACTGCTATTAACAACCTTCAACAGATTCTCGCAATCGAGTTGGTTGCTGCTGCACGGGCAATTGATATGCGCGCTCCTCTCACACCAAGCCCTGTGACCGGCAAAGTCCTGAAGGAACTTCGTAAAACTGTTGATGGGGTAGGGCCAGATCGCTATCTATCTCCAGAATTACGAGCAGCCAGCGAATTCGTTGCTACCTATTCTTGGCAAACAGCTTCCTAAATATTCCTAAGGTTGAGGCAGGTGGTCGCGATTGCGATCCCTGCCTCTTCACGTATGTGCAGACGCCCTTAACAATCTGTCAAAATCGTCACTCTCAGTAATTATTTAGTTACTACTTGCCCGTGTTTATTTGATTGTTACCGAAACGGGCACACTCAAACCTAGACCGAGGCGGAAATTGCCTCCATGATTAACCCTGTACTTCCGAATCTGCCCGATTTGATTACAGGATGGAGGATTCATGTACGCACCTGAACGTCATCGCGTCATCTTGGATGCCATCAACCGTGATGGTCGGGCCTCAGTCGTGGACCTCTCCGACAACCTCGCAGTCGCCCCCGAAACCATTCGCCGCGATCTTTCAACTCTCGAACGTCAAGGTTTAGTACGTCGCGTACACGGCGGCGCAATGCCAGCAGGACGTATTGGTTTTGAACCGACTGTTGATAGTCGCTCTCAAGTTTCAAACGACGAAAAGTTTCGTATCGCACAAGCTGCCGTTTCTGAAATCCCAGAAGAAGGTGCCATCATCATTGATGCCGGCACAACCACTGGTGCGTTACTCGCATTAATTCCTGATACTTCAGTACTCACAGTGGTGACCAACTCTGTTCAGCATGCAGCAGCGCTTGCATTCCGCCCCAACATCAC
>JBEBBR010000098.1:0-9546 GCA_041158285.1 Actinomycetota bacterium | reverse complement strand
CCTGAAACGAATGCAACGTCGACACCAGAGTCGCCGCCAGCAGTGAGTTTGGCCATGATTTCTTCATTTGTTGCGTGATTTGTAACAGTCACGGATGCACCAGTGGCATCTTTGAATGTTGTAGGTAGATCGTCAGGCATGTATGCAGCCCAGTTGCTCACAACAAGACTCTGCTTGCTGAGGTCAGCATTTGGGTCAAGTGCGTCAGCAGTGTCGGCCGTTCCTGAATTGCTGCAGGCAGCCAAAGTAAGTGCTAGCCCTAGGGTTAGGGCCAACAAAACTTTCTTATCCTTCATCAAAGACTCTCCAATCTGATGTCCAATTCAAACCCTGGAGAAGCGGTTCTTAAAGGAGACTATAAGTAATAGTGAGCGAATTGAGACCTAATTTCGCTAGGAATACAAGGAAATTTGAATTACGATTCAGTAAATTAATGTTTCAGAGATAATTTTGAGCGTAAACGGGAGTGTGAGATCAGATGGCAAAGGTAAGTAAACGCAAGGCAGATCTTGTGCTTGCAGCCCAACGTGCCCTGTCAGAGCACGGAACCAGCGTTCGGCTCAATCAAATTGCTGAAGCCGCAGGTGTCACACCTTCGGCGGTTTTGTATCACTTTCCAGATGTGGACGAACTCTTACTTCAAGCCAACCGCGCTGGCATGGAACGTTTTTATGATGAACGTGTAAAAGCTTCAGAAGGAATTAGCGATCCAGCGTTAAGACTGATCAGTGTCATTCGTTCCGGAATCCCTGAGTCTCGAGATGACGAAGGTGTGCGATTACTTTGTGCGCTTGGTGGTGAAGCTGCTCGATCTCCGATGTTTGCAGTTCTACTAACGTCACTTTTCGATCGTCAAGTTGGCATGTACCAAGCAATTCTTGAAGCTGGAGTCATACAAGGCGAATTTAGGCTGACCTCAACTTCGTTGAGAATCGCTAGAAATCTTGTCGCACTTGAAGATGCTTACGGATATCGCATCATGGCTGACCACCCAGTACTTGATTACAACGAATCACTCAACTTAATTTTGGATTATGCAAGAGCAAGTACGGGGCATCCACTAGAAATATCAATGTAGTCCAACAAACAACTACGGAAGGGTCCACGATGACAGACGACAAATTGACCATCCTTTTCATGCCAGAATCGGCATATGGTCCAACCAATCAATGCATTGGTTTGGGTTATCGACTCAAGCAGGCTGGTCATCGAGTCGTCTTTGCTGCTGAAGCATCGTGGGCTGGAAAACTCACAGCACTTGGTTTTGAAGAGGATCTAGTGTCTCTAGCTCCAGAACCTGAAGAAGCTGTGGAGCAGGATGCAGGTCAGTTCTGGAAGGACTTCATCCGCGAAACTGCACCAGAGTTTCGCAAACCAACAGTAGATCAGTTAGAAACATTCATTAAACCTACATGGCAGGCACTCATTGATGGAGCCATGTACTGCGAACCTCAGCTGCGCGAAATTATCGCTCGTGTAAAACCAGACGTGGTTGTCGAGGACAATGTTTTGTGCTTCCCAGCATTGATGACATGCGGAGTGCCATTTGTTCGCATTGTTTCTTGCAACCCGCTTGAGATGCGTGGACCAAACATTGCGCCAACTTTCTCAGGTTTGCCACAAGCCGATCGCAGCGAGTGGGATTCGTTCAACGCCGAGTATCGCAAGAGTCACTATCAAATGTGGTCTGACTTCAATGATTGGGTTATGGCTCAAGGCGCTCCTGCATTGCCAGAACTCGAATTCATCCACGAGAGTGACACAGCAAATCTTTACGTGTTCCCTGAATCTGCTGACTACACCAACGATCGTCCATTGAACTCAACCTGGCACCGAATGGATTCAAGCGTTCGCGAAACTGATCAGGAGTACAAACTTCCTGAATCAATTGTGAATCGCCCAGCCGATTCCAAACTTATTTACCTTTCACTCGGCTCCCTCGGTAGCGCTGATGTTGATTTGATGCGCCGTTTGGTTTCTGTGCTTTCAACCTCAAAGCATCGATTCATTGTAAGTAAGGGTCCACAGCACAAAGATTTCGAACTTGCCGACAACATGGTGGGTTCTGAATTCCTTCCACAAACCAAAATCATTCCTTTGGTTGATTTGGTCATTACCCATGGTGGCAACAACACTGTCACAGAGGCACTTCATTTTGGCAAACCAATGATTCTTTTGCCATTGTTCTGGGATCAATATGACAACGCCCAGAGAATGGATGAAGTTGGTTTTGGAGTTCGACTAGCAACCTATGCATTTACTGATGAAGAAATGCATGCTGCACTTGAAAAGTTACTTGGAGACTCAAAACTCAAAGAAACCCTTGAAGCGAACGCAAAGGTGATTCAGAGCCGTGATGGATTGGCTATTGGAGCTCGTGTAATTGAGCAGGCCGCTCGATCACATAAGAACTAACTGCCAGTCAATGAAACTAACTTCGCAACAAATTGCTGAACTGGTAACTCCCAATCGCAGGCCATTGGTCGAGGGAGTTACCGGTTCAGTTGTTGCGCGGCTAAGTTTTGAAAAAGCTGAATTACTCATCATCGAGGGTAGTAATTCCAAGTACATCGTTGCACCTACATTGATTTCGCATCCAGAGGTTCGGGCAGTTCCTGGACAAGGCGCAAGTTTTCTTCTTGCTAATTCGAGTACCGATTCTGATTCAAGTTTTCAGTGGGTGTGGTTAGAGCATTCAACATTTACTTCAGAGCGATTGCTTGGGGTGGATCAGTCGAATGAGTCAGTAGTTTTAGATGAGAGAGCAATCATTAAGTGGCAGCTCTTTGCTGAACCGTCTTTCGGTGCTTCCAAGGAATTGTGTCTCGCAAATAATAAATTCGCTGAAATTCCTGACGTTATCGGGCAGCTCTGGTGGGTGGATGCAAAGGGGACTCGTCGCCTGATCGCGACAATCAGTCGGTTCATCGAAAACTCTACAGATGGTTGGACTTGGTATCCAAAACTCCTATCCTCTAATACGCCAGAAATTGAGCAAATAGAAAAGGTCGCCCATCTGTCTGCTCAAATGCACAAGACTTTGCGTCAACTCGGCAGCGATACATTTTCAAGAGAGAGCGTCTCTGCAACTCGAAGCAGTTACTCCAGCCAATATGAGCGGCTTGTTTCGCGTGAAATTTTGCCCCAAGAGCCTTCGGTTCAGAAACGAATTTCGATGGCACTTGAAGGGCTGGAGTTCCTAGTTGGTCAAGAAACGCAAGCTACTCATGGAGATTTTCATGTTGGCCAACTACTTGAAGATGACAAAGGAGATTTATTCGTCATCGACTTTGATGGCGATCCATTGCAGACTCAGGATCAGCAACGTGAAATGAAACCTATCATCTTTGATCTAGCGAGCATGGTGTGTTCGATCATTCACGCTGGAATGGTTTCGATTAAACAAGGCGCCGATGCTTCGAAGATTAAGTCTCATATTCGAATTCACATCGAAACTTATTTAGATATGTACGAATCTAGGAGCGGCGGTGAACCGCTTGACCGAGAACTACTATGGAATCTTGTTTGGCTACTTGAGATTCGCGAACTTGATTACGCCAATACTTTCTTGCAGCGCTGGAAGTATGCTCCAATCGGTGCAATTGAATATCTAAAGGAACAAAATGGACGCTAAAGGTTTTCAGTTTGATATCGCTCAAAAACCTGAGCTTTTGCAGTCTTTAGCGACTGCAACTTTCGATTGGTCACCAACTACAGGAAAACGCATCGTTTTTCTCGGAATGGGCTCTTCTCATTTTGCCAATCAAACAATGTCGAATTTGCTGAATCAATATGAGGTGTCTTCTCTTGCTGTGTTGGCAAGTGCCCAGAAACTGCCACAACTCGATGCTGGCTCAATAGTTATCGCTGTGTCAGCAAGTGGAAATTCAGTTGAAACTTTGGCAGCGCTGGATCTGGTTCCAGCTGGCGTAACCAAAATCGCTTTGACCAACAATGTCGAATCCAAGATCGCGTCCATGGTGGATCACGTAATTGATCTCAAAGCCGGTGTTGAAACCGGGGGAGTGGCTGTACTTACTTATCTTGCAACACTGGTCGCTCTTTTGAGATTGGTGCAGAAGCGCACTGAATTCGATTTTCCAACGGACAGTGTTAACAAAGCAATCGTGGCACTGAAAGAAATCTTTTCAAATCAATCCACATGGTTGCCGAATCTTGAAAAGCTTGCAGTCAGTCCAGATGGAACATTTCTGGCCGCTCCTTTGGAGAGATTCTGTTCCGCTTCACAAACTGCACTCATGATGCGGGAAGGACCTCGAGTTCTTGCAGTCGCATGCGAAACAGGCGACTGGAGTCACATTGATGTGTACCTCACCAAAACCAAGGATTACCGTCTTGTTGTTTTTCCTGGATCTTCTTGGGAATCACAGATGTTGGATTGGACGACGCAGCGAAAGTCCACTGTTATTTCACTCGGCCAAGATCTCGAAGATGCAGCACTGAATATTCGCTATCCACACGATGATGATGAATTCGTTCGGTTACTTGTTGAAACTACTTTTGTTGAAATCTTGGCTGCACATTTGTGGATTGCTCAAGGCATTTAGTTTCAATTCACAGCAATAACAATGGCTGCAAAGTGTGCGACGAATGCCGCGACTGTGAAAGCATGAAATAGTTCATGGAACCCGAACCATTCAATGCTGATATTTGGTTTCTTAATTCCGTAAACGACCGCTCCGGCTGAGTACAGCAATCCACCTAGTGCGATGAAACCAACAATTATCCAGCCGCCTGATTCAAGTAAAGCCGGAATGTAGAAAACCGAAATCCAACCCATGCCGAGGTAAACCGGAACAGAAACCCAACGCGGTGCGTTTGGCCAGAACACACTGAGCAGAACACCACCAATGGCACAAGCCCAGATGATGAAAAGCAAAATCCGCGATTGCTCAGAATTCAGCAAGACAACAGCAATCGGTGTGTAAGTACCGGCAATGATGAGGAAGATATTGGAGTGGTCGTATCGACGGAGGGCTAATTTGGTTTTCACTGACCATTTACCGCGGTGGTAGGTGGCAGAGATACCAAACAAGTTGAGTGCAGTCAGAACAAATACAGCACAAGCCACGCGCGCTGCTGTTGTGTCAGCGCTCCAGATCAGGAGCAGGCCAGCGAGAAACGAAGCGGGGGCACTAATCAGATGGAGAAGTCCCCGTAAACGTGGGACTGTGGTGGTGCTACCTGTTGGCTGATCCACGAATACTCCTTGGCTTGGATTCGTAACCTACGGTACCGTAGGTTACGAAAAAGGGCGAGTTTGAGCACGATTTCGAGCCGAAATTTCCCAATTTCACCTTTGGAACTGGCTGCAGGTCGGCGATCCAAATCTCAGCCGCAAATACTTTGCAAGCAGCCCATTGCGCTCAACCTGAAATTTTCACTTGGGTAAACTTCGGCCATCGCGTGACAGCGTCGTCCGCGCCCACCCACCATTCCTGCTGGAAGGCCACCCGTGACCAAGCCTGTCGTGCTCATCGCCGAAGAACTTTCACCTGCCACTGTTGCTGCACTCGGACCAGATTTTGAGATCCGTGAATGTGACGGAGCAAATCGAGATGAATTGCTCAAAGCCATTGTTGATGTAGACGCTATTTTGGTTCGTTCCGCAACCAAAGTTGATGCCGAAGCTCTTGCCGCTGCAACCAAACTCAAAGTTGTAGCGCGTGCCGGTGTTGGTCTCGACAATGTCGACGTGAAAGCAGCCACCCAAGCTGGTGTGATGGTTGTTAACGCTCCTACATCCAACATTGTTTCTGCTGCAGAACTCGCGGTTGCATTGCTTCTTGCATCTGCACGTCACATTGCACCAGCCAACGAAGCGTTGAAGCAGGGTCAATGGAAGCGTTCCAAGTTCACTGGTGTTGAACTCACCGAAAAGGTTGTTGGTGTAGTTGGTCTTGGACGCATTGGTGTTCTTGTGGCACAGCGACTTTCAGCCTTCGGCGTTCAGCTCATTGCTTACGATCCATATGTGCAGCCAGCTCGTGCCGCACAGCTTGGAATTCGCATGGTATCTCTTGACGAATTGCTAGCAGAATCTGACTTCATCACGATTCACTTGCCTAAGACTCCAGAAACTGTCGGCCTAATCGGTGCCGAAGAACTCAAAAAAGTGAAGCCAACTGTGCGCATCATCAATGCTGCCCGTGGTGGGATCATTGATGAACAAGCACTTGCTGACGCAATTGGCGCTGGTCAAGTTGCCGGTGCCGGCATCGATGTGTTCTCTAAAGAGCCATGCACCGATTCACCGCTCTTCGCTTACGAGCAGGTTGTTGTCACCCCTCACCTTGGCGCATCAACTGATGAAGCTCAAGAGAAGGCTGGTATTGCGGTTGCAAAATCTGTTCGCCTGGCACTTGCAGGTGAACTCGTACCGGATGCTGTGAACGTTCAGGGTGGAGTACTCGCACCAATCGTCAAACCGTATTTAGGTCTTGCCGAAAAACTTGGTCGCATCGCAGCAGTCTTGACCGAGGCTCCACTCAACCGGGTTGATGTTGAAGTCAACGGTGTCGTAGCAGCTGAAGATGTGCGCGTTCTCGAACTTTCAGCTTTGAAGGGCGCATTCCAGACTTTGGTTCACGATCCAGTTTCCTATGTCAACGCACCTTTGTTGGCAACAGAGCGCGGAGTCGAAACCGGTCTGACCACCAGCCCTGATAGCCCAGATCACCGTTCCGTGGTCAAGGTCATCGCGTCCACCACTGAAGGTCATCGCATCACTGTTGCAGGAACTGTGTCGGGTCCACGCGATGTTGAAAAACTTGTTGAGGTTGATGGCGTCGAACTTGATGTGGCGTTGACTGATCATCTTGCGATTTACCGTTACCACGATCGCCCAGGTGTCGTCGGAATTGTTGGTCGCTTACTTGGAGAAGCTGGCCTCAACATCGTCTCGATGCAGGTTGGTCGCGAAACTGACGGTGATCATGCATTGATCGTGTTGACTGTTGATCAGAGCATTCCTGCACAAGCTACCGAAAAAATCGCACACGAAATTGGTGCACATATCGGTCGCAAGATCGACTTGGTTGACTAATTCTTTAACTCAAAGTGGGTTCGAGCCTTTCTGGTTCGAGCCCACTTTTATTTATTTTTCTCTATCAAAGCGGATGTTGGGGGAGTACACTGAAAATGTCCTTTTAAGGGGGTCGTCATGACTGCTCAAAACAATGTTTATCTCACTAAATCCCCATACTGCGACCACATTCTCGATCCAGCGACAGCCGTTGATGGTTGGGTGACTTGCCCATGTGGGCATCGAAGTGCAGTGAATTGGGTCAATGAACTTGGCTGGCTGCAAGCGCGCACTGCTTGGGTGACAGATCGCATCAAGGCAAGCGAACCATGGTTCGATTCACAAAGATTTAGTTCAGCTCAAGTCTCCACGACCGAGGGACACGAAGCGGCCCCACGTCTCAATGCCGGCCAACAGGTTCTCTACATCCTGGGTGGGCTGAGTTTGATCGTTGCCGTCGTTGTTTTTGCGGCTGTGGCGTGGGAACGAATTGGAGCTCTTGGCCAAGCTGCAAGTTTGGTTGTTGTCACCATCATCGCAAGTCTGATTGCCATCAAAACAAAAAAATCTCTGGTTGGCCTGTCGAATACAGCCGCCATTGTTGCCACGGGTGTTGCAGCAACTGGCTTAATCTCAGCACCACTTCTTGGGCTCTTTCCTGAGTGGTGGAGTGATGCCAGTTCGTTCTATCCACTCACCATCACGATTCTCGTAGGTGGAATTTCATTTGCAGCTGGTCTTCGAACAGCAATTGTTGGTTGGCAACTGATGGCGGCTCCAACAGTGTTCATCTCAAGTCTTCTATTGACGCAATCGATCGTTAGAGAAAACATCGGAGATTCCTGGGTTACAGGTATCGCAGTTGTCACAATCACCCTTGCAGTACTTCTTCTAGACAGAGTTGCAGTCTTACTCATCAAGGTCAATCCTGAGAATTCGGCACCGACTACTTTGACTGTCGTTGCTTCTATTGCGTTGAGTTCAATAGGAGTTTTAACTTCACTAGAGGTTTTCGGTTACTTCGACAATAGATCAATGAATGCAGCTTTCTTCGTTGGTGCTGCAATTCTTTGGATGGCAGTTGCGCGTTATTGGGTGACCGATGTCAGCGAGATGAATCGCCACGGTTTAACCACTAGATATGCTCATTCGTATTCGGCAATCCTTGGAGCACTAGCAATTGCACAGCTTATGTCTCCAGACTCAAATGCCACTTCGATATCACAAATGTGGTTGACCTTGGTGGGCGGCGCAGTGGTCGGTGCAGCAATTCTTCTCGCACCATATGTATTCCCGAAGGTGTTATCGAGTTGGTCGACACAAGGAACCATTGCTGCCTCCACTATCTGGTTCATCACTTTCGGTTCAGGCAATTCAGTAATGATTTACCAAGATTCAGATCGCTTACCAATTCTGATGGTTTTCTTCGCACTGGTGTCCGCTGCTTTGTTGGCTCGGTGGATCTATGAAAATCAAGTCATCTATTTCGTCGGTGGCTTGATTGCCGGGGTAGGCGCTGTGGTTTCGTTTTCCAATGCGTATGTACTCCCTGAATTCGATGTCCCTGAAGCAGTGACTTTCCCACTTGCTGTGTGGTTGTTTATCGCATTCCGTGTACTGCAAAGTCGTACAGCGGAACGTATACCTTCTCTACTCAGTTGGGGGCTTGCGTTAGCAGTTGCAATCATTCCTAGTGCCGCTGTGGCGGTTGCTCTAGTGGATACCAACGAAGAATCAACAACAACTGCATGGGTTCGATTCTGGATCGTGCTTATGGTGAGTATCGCTTTGGTAGTCGCCGGAACTAAATGGCACAAGGCTGGATTACTCATACCCGGTGCAGTGAGTTTCGCTCTTGTAGCATTCCCACAAATCTGGGTCCAACTCAGCCTGATCATTCCTCGTTGGGTGTTCTTCGCCCTTCTTGGATCGCTGCTGATCACCATCGCTGCGCGTTTTGAATACATTCAGAAAATTAGTCGTGCAAGTGGTTCTTGGTTTACAAAACTCGAATAGTTCGACAAAGCAAAAGCGCGTCTACCCATTGAGTAGACGCGCTTTTGTTTAGTTGTTAGTTGTTTTGTGGGAATCCAAGGTTGATTCCACCATGGCTTGGATCTAGCCAGCGGGAAGTAATCGCCTTGCCGCGGGTGTAGAAGTTGACGCCATCCATACCGTGTGCGTGAAGGTCACCGAAGAGTGAAGCCTTCCAGCCACCGAATGAGTAGTAGGCAACAGGGACGGGGATAGGGACATTGACGCCAACCATGCCGACCTGAACTTCATTCACGAAGCGACGAGCTGCACCACCATCGTTGGTGAAAATTGCAGTGCCGTTGCCGTATGGGTGAATGTTGATGAGGTTAAGACCTTCGTCATATGACTTGACTCGCACAACAGAAAGCACAGGTCCGAAGATTTCTTCGGAGTAGATGCTCATGTCGGTGGAGACATTGTCGAACAATGTCGGTCCAAGCCAGAAACCTTCTGGCGCACCATCA
>JBEBBR010000097.1:0-3436 GCA_041158285.1 Actinomycetota bacterium | reverse complement strand
ATGGATAAGTATCGCGATCATCGGGCGATCAAGATTCATCAAAAGTATGCAACTCTTTTTGCAGCAAGACTTCAAGCAAACGAAACAATCGAACTGCCACAAGCTCCATTCGTTCATGTGTATTGCGCAGAAGGTGACGTGACAATCGAAGGTCAACCCGCCATGAGTCACGGTGATGCCGCGCGAATTTCTGGGGGAGCAGGTCAACGCGTGACCGCAGGTCTCAATGGCGCGGAAATTTTGGTGTGGGAGATGCACGCAACTTTTTAGTGCCAAAAAAAGTTTGAGGGTGTCTGACATATGTGTCAGACACCCTCAATGCTTAGTACGGATCAGCCGCCACCTTCAGTGTTGCCGGCATCGGCAGCGGTGACATCGCGCAATTGGTAACGATCAATTGCTTCGGACAAACGATGATGTTCGAACTCGCCACGCTTTGCAAGTGATGACAGAGTTTGAACTACGATCGATTGTGCATCCACCAAGAAGTGGCGACGCAAAGCTCCGCGAGTATCAGACATACCCCAGCCATCGGTTCCGAGTGCTGCGAAGTCCTGTGGCACCCATTCGCGAATCTGTTCTTGCACTGCACGCATCCAGTCGCTCACTGCAACGACAGGGCCGTGAGTTCCTTCGAGACGTTGAGTGACGTATGCCTTGCGATGATCATTTGGATTCAACAAGTTGTGTCGATCTGTAGCCAGACCATCACGACGAAGTTCGTTCCACGAAGTCACTGACCACACATCTGCAAAGACACCCCACTCTTCGCGCAGCAAACGCTGTGCTTCGAGTGCCCAGTTGACTCCAACACCAGAAGCGAGGATTTGGGCGCGTGGACCATCGCCGTCACCTGCTGGTGAATACAAATGCATACCGCGCAAAATTCCATCAACATCAACGTTGTCTGGCTGAGCTGGTTGTGGGTATGGCTCGTTGTAAATGGTGAGGTAGTAGAAGATGTCTTCTGGATTTTCACCGTACATACGATGCAAACCATCGCGCACAATGTGACCAAGTTCGAATGCGAAAGCAGGGTCATACGCAACCACTGCTGGGTTGGTCGAGGCAAGAAGAAGTGAGTGACCATCTTCGTGCTGTAGACCTTCACCATTCAATGTTGTACGACCTGCGGTTGCACCGAGAACGAAACCTCGAACCATCTGGTCCATCGCGAGCCAGAATGAGTCGCCAGTTCGTTGGAAACCAAACATCGAGTAGAAGATGTACAGCGGAACCATGTTGACGCCGTGCGTTGAATACGCAGAACCTGCAGCAACAAATGATGCAACAGATCCAGCTTCGTTAATACCTTCATGCAAAATCTGGCCGCTGGTTGCTTCTTTGTAAGACAACATCAATTCGCGATCCACTGGTGTGTAGTTCTGGCCATGTGGTGAGTAGATACGAAGTGATGAGAACAAAGCATCCATACCGAAGGTGCGGGCTTCATCCGGAATGATCGGAACGAATCGTGCGCCTAGGCCTTCAACTTTGACGAGGTCTTTGAAGAGTCGAACAAATGCCATCGTGGTTGCGACTGGCTGAGCGCCTGAACCACGCTCGCTGACAGCAAAGACAGATGCATCTGGTTGTGGCAATGGTTCTGCCTTGGTGCGACGTTCTGGAACATATCCACCGAGTGCGCGACGACGTGCATGCAAGTACTGCATTTCTTCACTGTCATCAGCTGGTTTGTAATACGGCGGAAGATATGGGTCTAGTTGTTCGTCTGAAATCGGAATGCGAAGTGCATCGCGGAATTCTTTGAGATCATCCAACGTCATTTTCTTCATTTGGTGAGTTGCGTTGCGACCTTGGAAGTGTGAGCCAAGCATCCAACCCTTGATGGTCTTAGCCAAGATAACTGTTGGCTGACCCTTGTGCTCAGTTGCTGCTTTGTATGCGGCATACAACTTGCGGTAGTCATGGCCACCACGTTGCAAAGCCCAGACTTCATCGTCTGTCATGTGCTCTACGAGTTTTGCAGTGCGTGGATCGCGACCAAAGAAGTGTTCGCGAACGAACGCGCCGTTTTCGGCTTTGTATGTCTGGAAGTCGCCATCGAGGGTGTTGTTCATCAATTCAATGAGTGCGCCATCAACATCTGCTTCGAGCAGTTTGTCCCAGCCGCGACCCCACACAACCTTGATGACATTCCAGCCAGCGCCACGGAAAGTCGATTCAAGTTCCTGAATGATTTTGCCGTTGCCTCGCACCGGACCGTCGAGTCGCTGCAAGTTGCAGTTGATGACGAAAGTGAGGTTGTCGAGTTTCTCGCGAGCTGCCAGACCGATGGCGCCCAATGATTCTGGTTCGTCGGTTTCACCATCACCAAGGAATGCCCACACGCGTTGCTGTGAAGTGTCCTTAATTCCGCGACCATGGAGATAGCGGTTGAAACGAGCTTGGTAAATCGCGTGTAGTGGCCCAAGACCCATGGACACGGTTGGGAACTGCCAGAAATCAGGCATCAAACGTGGGTGAGGGTATGAAGACAGGGAACCTGAAGGATGTGAAAGTTCCTGACGGAAACCGTCTAACTGATCTTCAGTGAGACGACCTTCGAGGAATGCCCGCGCATACATACCAGGGCTTGCGTGACCTTGGAAGAAAACTTGGTCACCGCCGCCTGGATGATCTTGGCCGCGGAAGAAGTGATTAAAGCCAACTTCATACAGGGAAGCTGAAGAAGCGAAACTTGAGATGTGACCACCAACACCAACACCTGGGCGTTGTGCGCGATGCACCATGATCGCAGCATTCCAACGGGCCATGCGGCGAATCCGTCGTTCGACATCTTCGTTGCCAGGGAACACAGGTTCTTTTTCTGGCGCAATGGAGTTGATGTAGTCGGTGCTTCGAACCGCAGGGACACCAAGATCGCGGTTGGCCGAATGTCGCAACATCTCGAGCATGATGTGTCGTGCTCGCTGTGGACCATGTTGCGCAATAACTGCGTCTAAGGATTCAAGCCACTCTTTTGTTTCGTCTGGATCTTTGTCAACGTACTGACTAGGAAGACCAGCTTCATCAAGTGGAGACTGCGATTCAACGGACACGTATGCGCCTTTCGTTCGGCCTGCTCGGAGGTGTTGAGCAAGTACGAGATTTTGCGGTGTGCATATTGTTGTCTATCGAGGAGGGGTTTGGCTTCTCAGGGACCGATATCTGGGTAACTTGAGGGTTGAAAAGCCCACTCAACTGTCCGTAATTTGAACAATCACATAACAACCGGCATAAATGTTCGCTACATGCTTGCAATAGTGGCCTTTCACAGGTGGACTACGCCCATGCATTCAGAGGGCGCGACTGGCCTTGCCTCAAGTCTTGGAATTACCCACGGTTCTATCGTTCAAGAAATCGGCTATGACGATGACTGTCCGCAAGAGGTCAGAGACGCATTCGTCGCTGCCAGCGGATCTGCTCTCGTTGA
>JBEBBR010000096.1:0-5618 GCA_041158285.1 Actinomycetota bacterium | reverse complement strand
TTATGTGAAGTCAATGGATTATTTGGTTCGCACTCAACCCAACCAATTTATCTATTCAACATCCCATCTTGAATTTTGTGCGCATTCCAACAAGAAACTTTGTGTCTAAAGAAAGCTGAGGGTGAACCTAAGTCAAGTTTGCTCACGGCACTGCTAGTTTTATTTCTATCAGTGGCTTTTGGTGATCCTTGAGAAACACAATAAAAGGTTCAGCGGGAATTCCCACTACCAAAGAGGGCACATTGAAGGATGAGCTTTGAGCGGTAGGTATTTCTGCCCTACTCGAATTTAAGAAATAGGCGTTTACTTACGTTTCGTGTTTCAAACCAGAATCCATGGCCGGGGCGGGCAGGGTGTTGTCACCGCTGCCGAACTCCTGAGCGTTGCAGCATTTATTGATGGAAAGTTTGCGCAAGCCTTTCCAAGTTTCGGATCCGAGCGCACAGGTGCCCCCGTGGTTGCCTTTGCTCGTTTCGATGACAAACCTATTCGCCTACGTGAACCAATATTTGTGCCGCACGCTTTGATCATTCAAGACCCAACGTTGCTACATCAAGTCGATGTCTTCGCTGGAGTTCCAGACGATGCCTACATTTTGATCAACACACGCAAACCATGGGATGAATTAGGTCTTGCAGAGTTTGTTGAAAGTCGCAACGCACATCGACATCTCACCGTTCCTGCAACCGACTACGCACTTGAATTTATTGGTAAACCGCTTCCTAATGCTGCACTCCTCGGTGGTTTTGCTGCTGAGACACGTCAAGTGAAACTCGAGTCGGTGCTTGAAGCTATTGAGCAAAGGTTCCCAGCAAAAGTTGCAGCAGCGAACATTGCTGCCGCACAAGCTGCGCATGACTATGTGGTCAAAGAACGTGCGACTCTGAAAGAGGTGAATCATGCTTAAACAACTTGAAGGTTCACGCGCTGTTGCTGAGACTGTTGCACTCTGTCACCCAGGTGTGATTTGTGCTTATCCCATCTCTCCGCAGACACACATTGTCGAAGCTCTCGATGACATTGTTCGTAAAGGTGAAATCCAGAACTGTGACTTCATCAATGTTGAATCAGAGTTTTCCGCAATGTCGGTTGCGATCGGTGCTTCCGCTACTGGTTCACGTGTTTACACCGCTACAGCAAGTCAAGGTTTGTTGTTCATGGTCGAACCGGTGTACAACGCATCCGGTTTAGGTTTGCCAATCGTTATGACCGTTGCTAACCGTGCAATCGGTGCACCTATCAATATTTGGAATGACCACAGCGATGCCATGAGTCAAAGAGATTCCGGCTGGATTCAACTGTATGCACAAGACAATCAGTCAGCTGCGGACCTTCATGTGTTTGCATTCAAATTAGCCGAAGCAGTTTCGCTGCCCGTTATGGTGTGTATGGATGGTTTCATCTTGACGCATGCCATGGAACAGATCGATGTACCCGAAGCTTCACAAGTTGATGCGTTCTTAACAGACTTCGAACCACGACAAGTGCTTGATGTGGATGAACCAGTATCGATTGGTGCGATGGTTGGACCAGAAGCCTTCACTGAAGTTCGCTACCTCGCACATACCAAACAACTTGAGACCTTAGAACTTATTCCACAACTTGCAGATGAGTTTGAGAAAGCTTTTGGTCGACGAGCCGCAGGTGCCTTCGATTCCCAAGGATTGCTCACCAAGTATCACAGTGATGATGCCGAAACGATTGTTGTCGCTCTGGGTGCAACTATTGGAACTATTCAAGATGTTGTTGATGAAATGCGTGAAGCAGGATTCTCGGTTGGCGCTTTAGGCATTACATCCTTTAGGCCATTCCCCTTCATTGCCATCGCGGATGCTTTGAAAAACGCCAAACGTATAGTTGTTCTTGAACGAGCTCTTGCTGTCGGTCTTGGTGGCATTGTTGAAGCCGAAATTCGCACAGCACTTGTTGGTTTGAACATTCAACAGTTCACTGTTATTGCTGGACTCGGCGGACGACCAA
Source organism: Actinomycetota bacterium (assembly GCA_041158285.1). GTDB lineage: Bacteria > Actinomycetota > Actinomycetes > S36-B12 > UBA5976 > JAFMIT01. The sequence goes on along the minus strand of JBEBBR010000096.1, from coordinate 3,638 downwards.
TCACCAAAGATTCAGTTCGTGAAATGATTTCTCGAGCGACCGATGGCTCACTTGAACCTCTTACCTTCTTGGATCTCAAAACCGAGGTGTTGCCACGATGAATGCACCAGTGAAGTTTTATCAAATCGGATCTTTCGCAGTTGGTAATCGTTTGGTAGATCCAGAAGATCGATCCGTGCAATCAGGTGAGAATCGATTCAACGCACTGACTTCAGGGCATCGCGCATGCCAAGGTTGTGGTGAAGCACTCGGTGCTCGATACGTTCTAGACACTGCCATGGAAGCTACCGACGGCAAGATCATGGTGGTTAATGCCACCGGCTGTCTTGAAGTTTTCTCAACCCCATATCCCGAAACCTCTTGGCGACTTCCGTGGCTGCATTCACTTTTCGGTAATGCCGCTGCAGTCGCGACTGGAGTCGCTGCGTCACTTCGCGTACAAGGTAAATCAGATGTCCGCGTCATCGCACAGGGTGGCGATGGTGGAACCGTCGATATTGGTTTTGGCCCTTTGTCTGGAATGTTCGAACGCAATGATGATGTGCTCTTTGTCTGTTATGACAACGGCGGCTACATGAATACTGGTGTGCAACGTTCTGGTGCAACACCTCCAGGTGCAAGAACCAACACCAGTCACGCATCTGGCGCGGAACCTGGTGCATCGTTTAATCAGGGTAAGGATCTACCTCGGATTGCCATGGCACATGGAATTCCATTTGTTGCCACTGCAACTGTTGCAGATCTAAGGGATCTCGAGGCAAAAGTTCGCACAGCAATGTCAATTAGAGGTGCTCGGTATCTGCACGTGCTTGTGCCTTGCCCATTGGGTTGGGGATCTCGATCTGATGAGACCATCAAACTTTCACGACTCGCAGTTGAGTCAGGAATTTTCCCTGTCTTCGAAGCTCATCATGGTGAAGTAACTGATGTCAAGAAGATTCGTCGTCGCGTCAAAGTTGAAGAGTATTTGCAACCGCAAAAGAGATACTCGCATCTGTTCGCAGGCTCGGGACTTCCTGAACAAGTCGCCATGATTCAAGCAATTGCTGACAAGAACATTGCAACATTCGGTTTGGTTGACGAAGGTGATGACAATGACTAACGAGAAGAAACCTTTTGCAATCACACTTGATGTTGGATCAAGTCTTGCCAACAAAACCGGAACTTGGCGCAACGAGCGACCTTCCTATGTGCATCGACTCCCACCGTGCAACAACGCTTGTCCAGCAGGTGAAGATGTTCAAGGTTGGCTCTACGACGCTGAAGCAAAGAATTACGAATCAGCATGGCGTCATCTGGTAAAGAACAATCCGTTCCCAGCAATCATGGGTCGAGTGTGTTATCACCCATGCCAAACAGCATGCAATCGTGTGCAAGTTGACGAGGCTGTGGGTATCAACTCTGTTGAACGCTTTCTTGGTGATGAGGCGATCAAACAAGGTTGGAAGTTTGACGAAGCTGCACCTGCGACTGGTTTCAAAGTCTTGGTAGTTGGTGCTGGTCCTTCTGGACTTTCAGCTGCTTATCATCTTGCACGGCTCGGCCATCAAGTGACAATTCGCGAGAGTGCACCGCTTCCGGGCGGAATGATGCGATACGGCATTCCTGCTTATCGCCTTCCACGTGATGTCATCGACGCAGAGATTTCTCGTATCGTCGACCTAGGCGTCACAATCGAATGCAACGTCAAAGTGACTGATGTGCCAGCAATGTTTGCAGAAGGTTTCCATGCAATCTTTTTGGCAGTCGGTGCACACCTCGGAAAACGTGCCTATATTCCAGCTGGTGATTCCGCGCGCATTCTCGATGCTGTCTCAATGTTGCACGCAACAGAAGATGGTGATCCACCTCTGCTCGGCAAACGAGTTGTTGTGTATGGCGGTGGAAACACAGCAATGGATGCAGCCCGAACCGCCAAACGATTAGGTGCACGCGAAGCCATTGTGGTCTATCGCCGCAATCGCGAAAAGATGCCTGCACATGAGATTGAAATCAACGAGGCTCTTGAAGAAGGTATCAAGATGCACTGGCTTTCCACCATTAGTCATGTCGATGCAGACAAAGTCACCATTGAAAAGATGGCTTTGGATGAAAGTGGTTTCCCACAACCAACAGGAGAAACTGAAGAACTTGAAGCAGATTCAGTTGTCCTTGCGTTAGGCCAAGAGGCAGACCTTTCACTTCTCAACAATCTCACAGATGTGTCGGTTGACGATGGTGTAGTTACGGTTGATGAAATGATGATGACTGGAATGCCTGGTTTGTTTGCTGGTGGCGACATGGTTCCCGGTGAACGTACCGTCACCATGGGTGTTGGCCACGGCAAACTCGCTGCAAAGAACATAGATGCTTGGCTGAATGAAGTTGTGTGGACTCATCCACCTCGCCCCGAGTTAGCTTCTTTTGATCGACTTAATCCTTGGTATTACGCAGATGCTCCAAAGAGTGTTCGACCACGCTTGGACGCTGCTCGAAGGGCAGAGACCTTCGATGAAGTTGTTCAAGGACTTGACGTCGAAACCGCACTCTTTGAAGCGCGACGCTGCATGTCATGCGGAAACTGTTTTGGCTGTGACAACTGCTTTGGTGTGTGCCCAGACAATGCAGTGATCAAACATGCGGATGGCACGTATGAGTTCAATCTAGATTTCTGCAAAGGCTGCGGGCTATGTGCCGCCGAATGTCCTGCTGGAGCAATCCAGATGAATATCGAGCTTAACTAATCCAAAGTCGTGTGAACTTACCTTAGGGTGGGTTCATGTTTTGGAGAGACCGATACGAGGCATCCCGTAACGGACTTTCTCTCATGGCACGATCGCTACAGGCTAATTCCGCGTATGCGAAAGTTGTTCTAGTTTTCTTCTCAAGTGCCTCGCTTGTCAGTTCATTTCTCATAGACATCCTGGTTTTAGGCGGTCGTAGTGGGGCTCTACTTGTCTCAGTACTCTCATTAATTGCTCCGCTTTCATTCCTTCACTTTTATGTCCATTTTCATGAAAAAGTAACGGTGTTCTCCCATCGTGTTGTTTCAACTCTTTTGGCTTACTTTTTTGCCACTTTTCTACGCGGTCTAACGACCTATGCATTTGGTTTTTTTCTTGTACAACCTGAACTTTCTTTGTTCGATCGACTACTACCTCTCGGCATTCCATTCTTGTTGGCATTACTCATGGGAGCTGTTGTTTCTTATCGAGATTCAATTCATCTCAATCTTGTTGCGCAGTTGACTAGCGAACGAGATCGCTTACTTAAAGTCTCCCAGGATTTCGAACTAACTTTGGTGGAGTCTCGTGCAGAACTCATCGATCAAATTCATTCACAACTTCGCCCTGCAATTGAACAAGTAAAAGTGGAGTTGCAAAAAGTAGAAACAAATTCGAACGAGAGAAGTGCCTCAGCAGTTGATGCACTTTCAACACTTGTCTCCGAAGTAGTTCGGCCACTGAGTCATCAACTGGCCACTAGTAATCAATTAAAGGCTATCTCTAATCTGTCGGCTGAAAAACAAACCAAAACCGCCCGTCTTTTCAAAACTAAGGTTCCTGTTGTAGAACTGATGAATATGCGGTTTGTTGCTTTGTTGGAAGTTGTTGAAACTCTCATTCTCGGACCGTTGATGAGAGTGGAGAGCGGTTCTG
>JBEBBR010000095.1:0-3893 GCA_041158285.1 Actinomycetota bacterium | reverse complement strand
AACTACGACAAGTAACAACGAGAGTTGGACAATGAAAATATTCATCCCTTCCGAAACGCGAGCTGGTGAACGTCGCGTTGCGATGGTTCCAGATCTCGTCGGCAAACTCACAGGACTTGGTCTAGAAGTTCTTGTGCAGTCTGGTGCTGGCGAAGCTTCTGGTGCACCGGACTCCGCATACACAGCGGCTGGCGCAACGATTGTCGCTGATGCCGCGAAAGCACTGAGCGATGCAGACATCGTTGCATCAGTGCGACCACTCACATCTGAAGTTTCAAAGAAACTTAAATCAGGCGCAGTGACAGTTTCATTCCTTGCACCGTCAACCGATGGAGATCAAATCCGAGCGTTGGCAGCTGCAGGAGTTACTGCACTTTCATTCGAATTGGTTCCGCGTATTTCTCGTGCCCAGTCGATGGATGCATTAACGTCACAAGCGTTGTGCGCGGGATATCGTGCATCACTCGTTGGTGCCGAACTTCTACCAAAGTTTTTCCCCATGTTGATGACTGCCGCCGGAACAGTGCAACCTGCAAATGTTGTCGTTCTCGGCGCAGGTGTCGCAGGCCTTCAAGCAATCGCAACCGCGAAACGACTTGGTGCACGCGTTTCTGCGTATGACGTTCGTCCGGCTTCTGCTGATGAAGTGAAGTCCATGGGTGCAACGTTCATTCAACTTGAACTCGAAGCACTTGATGGCGGTGGCGGTTACGCCAAGGAAATGACTGAAGATCGCGCAGCACGTCAACGCGAATTGCTCACACCACACATTTCTAAAGCTGATGTTGTGATCACAACTGCTGCAGTTCCAGGTCGTCGCGCACCACTTCTCGTAACTGCCGACATGGTTCGCACCATGAAAGCCGGTTCAGTTGTTGTTGACCTAGCTGCAGAAACTGGCGGCAATGTTGAAGGTTCACTTCCAGGTCAGATTGTTGAAGTTGCTGTTGATGGTGGCTTCATCCGTCAATGGGGTGGCCAAGATGTTCCATCACAACTTCCTGTTCATGCTTCACGTTTATATAGCGCAAACGTTGTTGCACTTCTTTCTTTGTTCGTCAAAGAAGGTGCAGGAGCTCCTGATGTTGAAGACGAAATTATCGATGGCTGTGCAGTAGTGCTGCGCGGCGAGATCCGAAAGGAAGTTGCCTGATGGATCCGATCTCATTACTCACGATCTTTGTGTTATCGATCTTTGTTGGTATCGAAGTAATCTCAAAGGTTTCAGCGGTTTTGCATACACCTCTGATGTCTGGTGCGAATGCAATTCACGGCATTGTCTTGATCGGTGCAATTATCGTTACTGGACAATCTGAAGAAGGCTCAATCGCAATGATTCTAGGCCTGATTGCAGTTGTCCTTGCAACTATCAACATGGTTGGTGGATTTGTTGTAACTGACAGAATGCTCGAAATGTTTAAGCCACGAAAGAGTGGTGAATAACATGTCTGACAACATTTCACGAGTACTCGAATTGCTGACTGCTGTTGGTTTCATTCTTGCACTCAAAGGTCTCTCAACCCCGAAGACAGCTCGTAACGGAAACCTCTTAGGTGCGTTAGCTGCAACTGTTGCAACAGCAGCAATCTTCTTCTCAGTTGCTGATCTCAAACACACCACATACATCATTGCTGCGATCGTTCTTGGTTTCGCCATTGGTTGGCCAGCTGCACGTCGCGTGCAGATGACTCAAATGCCGCAGATGGTTGCATTGTTCAACGGTGTTGGTGGCGGTGCAGCTGCACTTGTTTCAGTTGTTGAGTTCCTTCACTCCGAAGCTGGACAACCCGGTGTTGTCGTGGACAACATTGCAATTGCTGCAACCGTGTTCACGGTTTTGATTGGTTCAGTGTCCTTCACTGGTTCCATCATCACCTTTATGAAACTCCAAGAGTTGATGACTTCACGTCCAGTAGTTATCCCACTTGGTCAAATCATCACTCCACTTGTGGCACTTGGTGCTTTGGGCTCAGCAGTCATGTTGATCGTGAGCCCAAGCCAGTCTCTGCTTTTCGCAGTGCTTGGTTTGTCATTAGTTCTTGGCGTCTTGTTTGTTCTTCCTGTTGGTGGAGCAGACGTTCCAATTGTTATCTCATTGCTGAATGCTTTCACTGGTCTGTCAGTGGCCGCATCTGGTTATGTGCTTGGCAACGTTTTGTTGATTGTTGCAGGAACCTTGGTTGGTGCATCAGGAACTTTGCTCACACAGATGATGGCGACTGCAATGGGTCGACCAATCACCGGAACTCTGTTTGGCGCATTCAAGAAGCGTGAAGCATCAGATGGTGGTGGCGCTACAGAGGCTCGTCCAGTGAAGTCTGGTTCTCCACAAGATATTGCGATCATGCTTGGTTATGCCCGCAAAGTTATTTTGGTTCCAGGCTATGGACTTGCAGTAGCGCAAGCGCAATCAACTCTCCGCGAGCTTGCAGATCTTCTGACTGCTCGTGGAATCGAAGTTGATTATGCGATTCACCCAGTTGCTGGTCGTATGCCAGGTCATATGAACGTACTTCTTGCAGAAGCAAGTGTTCCTTATGAGCAACTTAAGGAAATGGATGAAATCAATCCAGAATTCCCAATGGCTGATGTGGCATTAGTGGTTGGTGCAAACGATGTAGTTAACCCGGCTGCTCGTGCAGATAAGTCAGCGCCAATTTATGGAATGCCGATTCTTGATGTGGATCAAGCACAGCAAGTTGTATTCCTCAAGCGTTCGATGCGCCCAGGTTTTGCTGGAATTGAAAACGAATTGTTGTTTGATCAGCGCACCACACTTTTGTTTGGTGATGCTAAAGAATCTCTCACCAAAGTTGTGGCAGGACTCAAAGCTCTATAAACATCTAAACATAAAGGGCCGATCCAATGCGGATCGGCCCTTTATGTTTTCTAAAACTATTCAGCGCTTCCATACAGACGATCGCCAGCATCGCCAAGACCAGGAACAATGTAACCCTTTTCGTTGAGTCTTTCATCAACGCCGGCACACATCACAGTCACATCGATACGGCTACCGAAAACTTTCTCGACATTCGCAATGCCTTCTGGTGCAGCGATGAGACATAGTGCTGTCACATCTGTAGCGCCACGCTGAATCATCAACTCGATGGCAGCAATCAAACTGCCACCAGTCGCAAGCATTGGATCGAGTAGGTAGACCTGACGATCGCTGAGATCTCGTGGAAGTCGATCTGCGTATGTGGTCGCTTCAAGAGTTTCTTCGTTGCGAACCATTCCAAGGAATCCGATTTCGGCGGATGGCAACATGCGAGTCATGCCATCAAGCATTCCAAGACCTGCGCGCAAAATCGGAACGATCAAAGGTTTCGGATCTGAGATCGCCACACCTTTGGTAACAGCAACCGGTGTGGTCACGGTTACTTCGTGGACACGAATTCCGCGAGTGGCTTCGTATGCCAACAGAGTGACAAGTTCGTCGACAAGGCGACGGAAATTTTGGGAGTCAGTTCGCTCATCGCGGAGGGCGGTGAGTTTGTGGGTGATGAGGGGATGGTCGGCCACATGAATTCGCATAGGGCAACGGTAGTGGTGAGACTAATCGAAATGAAACAGGCAGACTGTGTCTGTGAAACCACGTGACGCAGACCTCAACGCCATGGTCGAAGCTTTGGCATTGGCCAAAGAATGCGTTGAGTTCGGTGACGTTCCAGTGGGCGCTGTCGTGATCGACGCCCAGGGTGCGGTGATCGCGCGAGGCCGTAATCAGCGTGAACAATTGCATGACCCAACTGCCCATGCCGAAGTTCAGGCTCTTCGACAAGCAGCTGCGACGTTAGGTACTTGGCGACTTGATGAATGTACGTTGGTGGTGACACTTGAGCCATGCACGATGTGTGCAGGTGCGGCATTGAATTCACGAATCAGCCGGATTG
>JBEBBR010000094.1:0-5979 GCA_041158285.1 Actinomycetota bacterium | reverse complement strand
AATGCCTCTGCAATCTCAAGCAGTTTTACTTTCTAATCGCAAAGTCGGTGAATACCACCACCTCGTCTTGACGGCTCCAGCCATTGCTGATGGTGTGCGGCCTGGTCATTTTGCAGCTGTAGCTGTGGGTGGTCCGCAATCATCGATGATCCTTAGGCGAGCCTTCAGCATTCATCGAGCAACTCAGATGACTTCGCAAGGTCCAACGTTGGAACTTATTGTTTCGGCGCATGGAGCCGGGACCCAATGGTTGGTTGCCCAACCTGCAGGTGCAGTCATTGATGTGGTGAGTCCGTTGGGCAAACCATTCGCACTACCTAAGCAGCCAGCTTCATGTTTGCTCGTCGCTGGTGGTTATGGATCGGCGCCCATGACTTATTTGGGTGAAGAATTGATTGCTCGTGGTTGTCAGGTTGACTTTGTCTTCGGAGCTGCGACCGAAAGTAAATTATTCGGAGCGCTTGAGGCCAAACGAATTGCACGTTACTTCGAAATCACTACAGATGATGGGTCCGCAGGTACAAGAGGTCGCGTCACTGATGTGATGCCAGATCTCATGGCAAAGGCTCAGACTGATGTTGTGTATTCGTGTGGACCAATGCCAATGCTCAAAGCGATTGCGAAATTGTCTGCTTCCTACGGTGTTGTGAGTCAGTGTGCCGTCGAAGAAAGTATGGCCTGCGGAATTGGTGTGTGTATGACATGCGTTCTCCCGGTTATCGGTGAAGACGGTGTTACTCGCATGGTTCGTTCCTGCGTTGATGGCCCGGTGTTTCGGGGAGATGCTGTGCGGTGGGATGAAGTGGGGACAGTTCCGAGCGACACACTTGGCGCACCTGAGAGTGGCGGCCACTAATGACTGTTGATATTTCTACGAACATCGCTGGACTTTCTTTGAAAGCTCCAGTCCTCACTGCTAGTGGATGTGCCGCTGCGGGCAAAGAGTTGGATCAATTCTTTGACATCACGCAGCTCGGTGGCATTGTCACCAAGAGCATCATGCTTAAACCTCGAAGTGGTCGCCCCACTCCGCGCATGGCCGAAACGCCATCAGGCATGCTCAACTCCATTGGACTCCAAGGTCCTGGAATTCACAGTTTCATCGACAACGATTTGGCGTGGCTCGAAGCTCGTGGTGCAACCACTGTTGTTTCCATTGCAGGAAACGATGTTGATGAGTTTGGACAGCTCGCAAAACTTCTCAAAAATCATCCAGCAGTAGCCGCTATCGAAATCAATATTTCGTGTCCAAACGTTGCCAATCGCGGACTTGTGTTTGCCTGTAATCCAGTTTCGGCTTCGGACGTGGTTGCTCAGGTTCGCTCCGTTGTGGGAACACAGATGCCACTGCTTGCGAAACTCTCTCCAGATGTTACGAGCATTGTGGAAATTGCAGACGCCGTTAAATCCGCGGGTGCAGATGGTGTTTCAGTTATTAATACAGTCTTAGGTATGGTCATTGATCATGACACTTTGAAGCCAAAACTTGGCGGAATCACTGGTGGACTTTCTGGCCCTGCGATACGACCAGTTGCGGTGCGATGTGTGTACCAAATTCATTCTGCACTTCCTGATCTCCCTATTTTGGGAATGGGTGGCATTCGTTCAGGAGTGGATGCACTTGAATTCATTGCTGCAGGTGCGAGTGCAGTGAGTGTTGGCACTTCAACATTTGGTGATCCATCTGCACCAATCAGAATTCAGCATGAACTTCAAGAAGAGATCTCTCGTCGTGGTTTTTCAACCTTGCGTGAGATCATCGGAATTGCAACGAGAGGTTAATCAATGAAAGCGCCTATTGCAGTAGCACTCGATGCCCCTGACCTTCACACACTTCAGCAATGGTCGCAATCTGCAGCTCCCTATGTTGATGTATTAAAGGTTGGGCTTGAGGTTTATTTGCGAGATGCAGGTGATGCAATCGCAGCTGTCAAGAAAACCGATTGCAAACTCTTTTTAGATCTCAAACTGCATGACATCCCCAACACAGTTGCTGGTGCTGCGCGAAGTGTGGCTCGTTTTGAACCGAACTTCTTAACAGTTCATGCAAGTGGTGGTGCTGCCATGATTGAGGCTGCTGCCAAAGCATTACCTCAAACCAAAATTACGGCTGTGACTATTTTGACTTCGCTGTCTGAGGCCGATTTGAAAGCTATTGGTTTTCAAGGCAACGCGATTGATGCAGTGACTCGACTTGCTGCACTTTCCGTTGATGCTGGAGCTCGCGCAATCGTGTGTTCACCACAAGAGGTTGCAGCGGTACGTGCGATTGTTCCCTCCGACATCGTGTTGATCACTCCAGGTGTTCGACCAGCCGGTGGCGACCTGGGTGATCAGGTGCGAGTAGCAACTCCTCAGCAAGCAATTGCTGATGGTGCAGACATTGTTGTCATCGGTCGACCAATCACTGGTACAGCGGATATTGCGGATGCCGCTAAAACCATCGCTGAAAGTTTGGTGGGGTAGTGGGCCGCGGAAACCTTGTTGTTGTCTCCGGCCCTAGTGGGGTTGGTAAATCGACAGTTGTTCGTTGGGTCAAAGCCCATGCCGGCAACGTCTGGGTTTCAGTCTCTATGACCACTCGGGATATGCGCGCAGGCGAGGTCCACGGTCAGGATTATTACTTTGTCTCGCGGACTGAGTTCCAAGCTACGGTGGAAGCTGGCGGAATGCTCGAATGGGCGGAATTCGCAGGCAATCTCTATGGCACGCCAGCCCAATCAGTCGAAGAACACCTCTCTGCTGGAACCGACGTCATCCTTGAAATCGAACTTCAGGGTGCTAGGCAGGTCAGGACTCGTTTTCCTGAGGCCCTCTTGGTGTTCCTCAAACCCCCTTCGTGGGAGGTTCTCGTAGATCGGCTCAGTGGTCGCGGAACCGAAACTGCCGAGGTGATTGCGCATCGCCTCGAGGTGGCACACGTTGAATTGGCCGCAGAATCTGAGTTCGATATAGCCCTCGTCAACGAGACGGTCGAGCACACAGGCCAGACCTTGCTAGACTTCGCCCGCTCCAACCACTGACTTTGTGAGGTTTCATGTCCGGCACCACCGCACGTCCTGAAGGCATTACCAATCCGCCGATCGACGATTTGATCACCGCAGCCGGATCCAAGTACCAGTTGGTCATCTACGCAGCCAAGCGCGCTCGCGAAATCAACGCGTACTACAGCCAGCTTGATTCAGGTTCCTTCGAGAACACTGGACCACTCGTTCCAGCCGAACGTACAGAAAAGCCAATGTCGATCGCACTACGCGAAATCGAAGCTGGCCTACTTACTTTCAAACCGGCTGACATCGAGTCCTAGTTTCATGAGCAATACGGCTACCGCCGCGAAGCCAACTGTCATTGTTGGTGTCGCCGGCGGTATTGCTGCATTTAAGGCGCTTGAAGTAATCCGATTGCTGTCTGAGTCTGGACTCAACGTCAAGGTGGTGCCGACTTTGTCTGCACTGCGATTTATTGGTGAGGCAAGTTTTGCCGCCCTGTCAGGCAATGAAGTTTCAACAGATGTCTGGTCTGATGTTCATAACGTTCCGCATGTTGCATTAGCGAGAGAAGCCTCCGCTGTAGTCATCGTTCCGGCTACTGCAGATCTGTTAGCTCGTACGGCTTCAGGTCGAGCTGATGATTTGCTAACAGCAGTTATTTTGACTGCCACGTGCCCGGTGATTTATGCACCAGCGATGCACACTGAAATGTGGGAGAACTCTGCGACTGTTGCGAATGTGGAAACGTTGCGAAGCAGGGGAGCGGTTGTTCTCGAACCTGCCGTTGGTCGACTTACTGGTGCAGATTCCGGCAAGGGTCGACTTCCTGATCCTGCATCGATCGCTGCAATGGTTCACCACGCAGTGTCTGTCGGCACCTCAAACGATTTAGCTGGGAAACATGTTGTTGTCACCGCAGGTGGCACTCGCGAAGCCATTGATCCTGTGCGTTTCATAGGTAACCGTTCTAGCGGTCGCCAGGGATACGCGCTCGCATCTGTGGCCGCACTTCGTGGTGCGCGGGTTACTTTGATTTCTGCCAATTCACATCTGCCTGCACCGGCTGGTGTTGATGTGATTGAGGTTATCTCAACTGCGGATATGCAATCTGTTCTCAGGGATATCGCGCCAACAGCGGATGCAATTGTGATGGCAGCAGCCGTTGCGGATTTCCGACCTGTGTCAGTGTCGGAGACCAAACTCAAGAAGAGTTCCATGCAAAGCCCGCAGGTCGAACTCGCTCACAACCCAGATCTGCTGTCTGAACTTGTTGCGCATCGCGTGCCAGGGCAGGTGATTGTTGGCTTCGCTGCCGAAACTGGGGACACTCACGCGGATGTCATCACCTATGGTCAGCAAAAATTGATCGACAAGGGTTGTGATGCCTTGGTCATCAACAGTGTGGCCGAAGGTAAAGGCTTTGAGTCTTCACACAATGAGGTCACCATCGTGCAGCCAGCTGCCGCGCCGATCGAGGTTTTGCACACTACAAAGGAATTAGTTGCAGAAACTGTCTGGCATGTGGTCACCTCGCTGTGGAATCCTGCTTAAATCTCCCACACTTCTAGACTTTTCAGCATCGTTCGCCAAGGAGGCAAAACTGTGTCATCACGCCTGTTCACATCAGAATCCGTAACCGAGGGTCACCCAGACAAAATGGCCGATCAGATCTCGGATGCCATTCTCGATGATCTACTGGGACAAGATGCTGCTAGTCGGGTAGCTGTTGAAACTTTGCTCACCACCGGTCAGGTCCATGTGGCGGGCGAAGTGACTACTGATGGTTTTGCCGATGTCATGCAGATCGTCCGTCAGGTCGTACTTGATATTGGTTATGACTCCTCTGTTAAAGGTTTCGACGGAAACTCCTGTGGCATTCAGGTTTCGATTGGTAAGCAATCAGCCGACATTGCACAAGGCGTGGACAGCGCATTCGAAGCGCGTACCGAATCGTCTGTTGACCCATTGGATGCACAAGGTGCGGGCGATCAGGGTTTGATGTTCGGTTACGCCAGCTCTGACACTCCAGAATTGATGCCATTGCCGATTGCCTTGGCGCATCGACTTGCAGAACAGCTCACCGCTGTTCGCAAAAATGGAACTCTTGGATACTTGCGAGCAGACGGAAAGACTCAGGTCACCATCGAATACGACGGAACCACTCCTGTTCGCCTCGACACCATTGTTGTTTCTAGCCAACATGCTGAAGAAATCGATCTCAACTCCACGTTGATTCCAGACATCAAAAAGCATGTCATTGATGCAGTTCTCTCAACCGAACTCACTCAGAATCTCAACACCGACAACGTTCGCTTACTCGTCAATCCAACTGGTCGATTCGTTACTGGTGGACCAATGGGTGATGCTGGACTTACCGGCCGCAAGATCATCGTTGATACGTACGGCGGTATGGCCCGTCATGGTGGTGGAGCGTTCTCCGGAAAAGATCCATCCAAAGTGGACCGCTCAGCTGCCTATGCAACTCGTTGGGTTGCTAAGAATGTTGTTGCTGCCGGTTTGGCAACGCGCTGTGAAGTTCAAGTTGCCTATGCAATTGGTAAGGCGCATCCAGTTGGCCTCTTCATCGAAACTTTCGGAACTGGCGTTGTCCCAGACGAACAGATTCAAGATGCAGTAAGCGCAGTCTTTGATTTGCGTCCCGCTGCGATTATTCGTGACCTAGAACTACTTAACCCAGAGGTCGTTCAATACCGAGCCACTTCTGCATACGGTCACTTTGGTCGTGAACGAGTTGCCTACGACCGTCTCGTACCAGGTAAGCCATGGGAAGTTGTGAAATCTACGTCTACCTTCACCTGGGAACGTACAGATCGTGCTGCTGCATTAGCCGCGGCAGTTAAGGGCTAGTCGCTCTCGTCAGAGGGGTGCAGCACACTTAGCGCCCATGAACGTGTCATCAACTGCACCGCGCTATGCGCAGGTTTATGTTGATGTGCCGCTTTTACATTTGGATCGCCCTTTTGATTAC
>JBEBBR010000093.1:0-9921 GCA_041158285.1 Actinomycetota bacterium | reverse complement strand
TCACCACATCTGGCCACGTGATTGTGAGAGTCAAACTAAGAGTTGAGTCTGCGGCGAGACTTGCGATGTTGACACTCAAATTCGATAGCGAGCCGCTGTACAAAGTGTCTGCGCCATCAGTCACTGTGGCGACCAACACATCATTCAAATCACTTGTTGGATCAGAGACCACATTGCCAGTGTGGAGTAGTACTGCAGCTGGCAATGTGCCGGAATTCTTGATTCGAACTGTATGTACTTTCGAAGACATCGACGGTGCCGCATTAGAAATATTGACAATAGGCGCGGAGAGCAAAGTTCCTGTTGCGTCAACAAGTTCAACAGCGATGACACCCGAAGACACCGAGTTGTCATTGTTGATTGACGTGGATGTGAATTCGGCAAAAGCTTGCGGAGCAGACATTGCGAATGCTCCGCTCACTGCGACTACGGATGCTGCCGCGAAGGGGAAGATTTTCTGAAGAATCATTTTTACCTTTCAGGTTTGTGAAAGGCAGGTTTTAGTTGGTGAAGTTCACGTTTGGCACACAATTGATTCTCAACTCAGTAACACCTGTGCTCCAGCACAGCACTTAGACTTTTGGCATGGATCAGATGGCGGCAGCTCATATTGCACAGTGGAAAGAACTCATTGGTTCGCGAAGTTTTGTTCTCGATGGTGGCATGGCGACTTCACTCGAAGCTGCAGGCTATGACCTCAGCGGATCTTTATGGTCAGCCCAGCTATTGCTCGACAACCCTCAAGCCATTCAGCAAGTTCATCTCAATCATGCTTTAGCTGGGGCAGACATCCTCACATCGTCTGCGTATCAAATTTCAGAGCAAGGCTTTGTCGCGGTTGGAAGAACCCGCGAAGATGCTGTCGAAGCGATCAACACTTCAACGCGGATCGCTCGAGCTGCCGCACAGGAATGCCTAAACGCGACTGGCCGCACGGTTTTTGTTGCAGCTTCTGTTGGGCCTTATGGAGCTGTGCTTGCAGATGGTTCTGAATATCGCGGTGACTACAACATCTCTCGCGAAGATTTACGTAATTTTCATAAACAAAGATTGCTTGACATCGTCGCAACGCAGCCTGATCTTCTCGCATTTGAAACAGTCCCAAGTGCCATGGAACTTTCAGTGATCAACGAACTTATGTCAAACGACTTTGCAGGTATTCCTGCATGGGTCAGTGTGTCTGCACAAGATCAATTAAGGATCAGCGATGGTACGCACATTGCGGATGCATTCGAACTACTGAAAGCCCCGTCGATCATTGCAATGGGGATTAATTGCACTAAACCTGAATACATTGCCGAACTCTTGCAACATAGTTCCGATGTTGCTCCTGATCGGGCACGCATTGTGTATTCCAACGCTGGTCGAACGTGGGATGCTGTCAATCGCGCTTGGTTGGACGAAGCACGTGAAACTCTTCCAGACTCAACCATTGCAGAATGGCACCATCAAGGTGCACGTTTTATTGGTGGTTGCTGTGGACTCGGAGAGCCACACATCACCTCAGTTGCAAAACTAATTTCACCAACAAAATAGCAATTACAACGATGACGGAATTTCAAGTGTGAAGTCTGTGGTGTTATCGGCGTAGAAGTCGAAGGTATCTGTGTAGACAAGATTCAGATTCCATACTGTTCCGAGCGCGGCTGCCGGCAAAGTAACAGTCCATTGACCAACTCCAGCTGTCACAATCTTGATACCTGAAATTGAACTACCGTTATTAGTGACCTTGAGATTTCCCGAAACTGCTGCTGCCCCGTTGGATGTTCGTTTTGCAGTAACGGTGAGTATCACGGGCAGATCAGCATTTGCGTTGACATACGTTGCAGCAAGTGTGACATCAGAATTCGACACCACGTAGTCGCCCTCGCTGGGAGTCCACGTGGTTTGTGTCATAGCCCTGAACTCGGCGGAGGTTCCGCGGAATACGTTCACATCTACTTGTGAACCGTTTTGAATTCCAAAGTTCTTACCAACAGCACTTGATGAGTACTGCCAGAAATCCCAATCGATATTGGAACCAGTTCCCCACGGGGTTACAGCAACTCCACCTGGTTGGGCACCCTGATTCACAATGTCCATGTGGTCCATATGGGTCGTGGTCACGCACTTACCTGATGAGTTCGTTTTACATGGATAGCGAGCCAACCACAAGTCGTACTGAGTCCACACTGGATCACTTCGAAGCAAGGTTCGAGAAATGTAATTTGCAGTGCTGTAAATAATCGGTTTGCGACCCGTACGCAAAGTCATTTCTTCAAGCCACGTTTTAACCCACAACGAAATACTCGCTGCTGTTGCGATGGGCGAAATTCCGCTTCCCGCAAGGTCGTCTTCTTCCATATCTAATACATATGGCAAGTCCATTGAGTTGTAACCGCCCAATGAAGCCAATCGTGCAGCAGCTTGAATTGCTTCATTCCGCGCATCTTTGATGATGAGAGATTTGTCATTAGTTTCGACCATTCCTGGGAAGTGATAAAAACCAGTGAACATTCCTGCGGCCTGTGCGCCCGTGCGGTCGCCAGGTAACCAACGTTTCGCACGATTGTCGCCAGTCATCACACCTGAACTATTCACATAACCATCAGAGGCTTTGATGAATACAAAACGCATTCCAGCTGCATAAGACTTTTTGTAGTCAATGAGTCGACCAACGCCGTCTGCAGTTTCATGCTGGTATCGCGCGACATCCATGCCCCAAATGCGTGACGGTGAACCAGGACCGAGTCGATCGATGAAATTCAATTCTGGACCGATGACCGAAATCGATACGGGAGTACTCGGAGTACGAACTTCGCCAACTGTCGCAACAAGTCTGAACTGATGCATCCCCGCAGTAAGAGGCACTGAGATTCGAGCTTTCCAACTTGATGTAACTGCTTTTTGAAAACGATTGATGGGAGTTGAAACTACAACCCAATCCGTGGCAATGAGTTGTTCAATTTCAAGTGTGTCAATCTCGCTGACATTTTCGTACGTACCCCACACATTTGTCAGCGAGCCAGCTGGATGCAGTTCGGCAAACGCTGCGATCTTGAGCACAGGTGGAATGACTACCGGCTCGACTGGATCAACGGGGTCAACTGGTTTTGGTGCAGCCACCACTTGAATCGAACGAGTGATTGCTTTGATTGAAGAAATCTTCGGTGTGAAAATTTTGTAATTCAATTGCCCTGGAGCGGAAGGAGCAATAACAACCATCTTCCAGACACCTTTAGCGTTCGTTTTTACCGAACCATTTGGAAGATTGACCCAGGCACCATTTACTTTGCGTTGACGTTTGACAACTACATTTTTACGAGCTGGCGAAATTTTTCCTGACAGTACAAATTTCTTACCAACTAAAACTCTTTTGGCAGAAACCTTTGCATAAATCTTGCGAGTCACCATCGGCGTAGAAATAACTTGCGGCTCTACAGCCGATGTTGGAATTGAAATCGAGGAAAGCAGCAGCCCACAAGTCACGCTTGCGACCACAACAACTCGACGAAACATTTCGGACTCCACTCAGATTTTGGGTATGAGCCAATTATCTCGTGCTCAGTCGATGATTGTGAAAAATCTCTTCTTTACGGCTGTAGTTTCACCATTCCCCTGAGATTTCGAAGACAATTCCAAGGAATAGTTACCAGGAGCGAGAACTCGTCCTTCGGTCAAATCTATAGTGAAAACACCGATTTCTGGGGCAGCCTCGGTCACGACCACATCACCTTCGGCGACAGGATTGAACTCACGCAATAAAGTCCAATGGATTACCCCACCTTCGACCCGAGCGCGGCCAAGAATGATTGCACTCTCAACGTGGATCTTCTCCTGGCTGCGAGGTCCAAGTATGTTGATGAAATCAGTTGTCTCCACCGTGACCGTTGGAGTTTGAGTTGCAGGTATCAATGAAACATTTGGACTCCACGCGCACGAACTGATGAGCAACATCACTGGGACCACTAATAGACGGCGCATTGGTTTCATGAGCGGATTGTGCCCTATTGGAATTCAACCAACGGCGAACATGGCTGTTAGTCTCCCGCGAATGAGCCGTAAGGGAACGATCCTCTTCATTGCACTTTCAGTTATTTGGGGAATTCCGTATCTCTTCATCAGAGTGGCCATCGACGAACTTGATCCAACTGTCGTGATTTTTGCTCGTTCACTTCCAGCTGCAGTTCTACTTTTGTTGTGGTCGTGGAAGCGCGGAGTTTTGCGTTCCAACCTGAAGTATTGGAAGGCTGCAACACTGTTTGCCGCTGTGGAAATGATTTTCCCGTGGTGGCTCATTACTGCCGCAGAAAAAGATATCTCTTCTGGACTCACAGGTGTTCTGCTTGCAACCGTCCCACTGGCAGGAGTCTTAATCGCTCGAGTTCAAGGTGATTCGAATGCATTGAACTCGAAGCGACTTATCGGCTTGCTCACTGGAATTGTCGGAGTATTTCTTTTGGTCGGATTCAATCCCGGCAAGGAAAGTGTGGCCCTCATTCCAGTAGCGATGGTTTTAGTTGCCGCAATTGGCTACGCATTTGGACCAGTTGTCATCAATCGCGTATTAGCTGGTGCTGATGATGGAACAGTTATTGCGATGTCACTCACTGTGGTTTCTGTTGTATATGCACCACTCGCATTCATTCTTCGCCCAACTCAATCAACAACAGTGAGCGCCTGGGTGGCGGTAGCGATTCTTGCGATTGTGTGTACCACTATCGCGTTCTTAGTTTTCTTTGCACTAATTAATGAAGTGGGGCCAATCCGCGCAACACTCGTCACCTACATCAACCCAGCGGTTGCATTGCTGCTCGGCATAATTTTCTTGAGTGAACCAATTACTCCAGGGCTCATCATTGGATTTCCCTTGGTTCTTGCAGGTTCGTGGATTGCGTCTCGAAAAGTCTAAGAATGTTTCTCAGTGAGAACATTGGATCTGTCTTGAAACCAATTGAAAACACCAATCCATTCACCAAAGCCATCAGCCATGGAAATGTGACCAGCACCTTCCCAAATCGTTGGATGAATCAGTAAAGGGTTTCCGTACGTTTGCTCGATTCCATCGGGAAGCCACGGATCTGACTCGCTTGCAATCAACGTGATGTCAGGACAGATTTGATGTAGTCGATCTGCCATTTGAGCATTGAATTGTATGGTTTGAAAAGTTGGAGCAGCGGTGAGCAACTTTGGATCTGCCGGCGCAACAAGTAGAAGTTGAGAGATCTTGAGTGGAGCTGCGAACTTTTCGATGTAATGCAACCATGTGACACATCCAAGCGAATGGCAAACAACTCTTACTTCGTCGAATCCGGCTTCTTTCAACATATGCAATTCTGCATCAACAATCGACAGCCACTCTGAAAGAATTGGCGCATCAGGCTGCGGAAGTTGCGGGTACACAACCGTGTGCCCGGCACGTCTCAACTGAGATGTGAGGATTCGATGCCAGTGACCTTCTGGACGAACATTTTCTAGACCGTGGATTATGAGGAATGCAGACATAAGTATCTGCTAATCCACTGTTAGGAGTTGTTCGAAAAACGCTCCGTACTGACGCGACTCATCAACAATGTGAATTTCAAGAATCCAATGCCAGGGGCGACCGAGTTCATCAAAACGACGAAGTGGAAGAGTGTTACCTGAGGTCAGGTACGAAGTTATTTTGTCATTTTCGATCTTTTCATGAGGAAAATCGCCAATGAGGTGTCCGCAGTGACGATCACCAAAGGTATAACCACGATCTTTGGCTTGGCCTTTGAGGAATTCGTAAATTTCCTCGCCAGTGATTTCTAGATGAGTTTCGAAATATTCTTTTCCGATGCTCCACAAAGTTTCGCAATCATGTTGAATTTGCAACTTATGTGGATCGTTTCCGATAACAAAAGTTCTTCCAAAGTCGGCTTCCCAATCGGCAAAGATCGGTCCAAAATCCAAGAACACAATGTCATCTACAGTCATCACCCGGTCAGGTGGATTTTCTCGATAGGGAAACATGGTGTTAGGTCCTGATCGAACAATTCGTTTGTGCCAAAACTTGTCCACCCCAAACTCGCGTTTGGCAATCTCACGTATGGCCGAATTGGCGTCAAGCTCACTCGTGCCAGGGACCAAAATCTCCTGAGCCTGCACCATCGAAAACAGTTGTCGGGCAGCTGTTTCTGCCTCACGGAGGTGCTGCGCACGAGCGCGGTGGGATTCAGGCTGCATTGCCTCACAGTACTCATTTCGAGTTGCATGGGTCCACAGATTTTGATTGACTTCGTCAACTAGTTGACAAAATCAATTAAATCTTGTGCGGAGGAGGCATGATGTCGAATTCCCCTATTGATGAAATCGCAGAGTCATTTGGCCGACTTATGCGACAAAGTGTCCGGGCCAAGAGCCGTGTAGGCGGTTACCAAGGCCTGCATTTTCAGTCATCCACAATTCTCATACACCTTGCACAAGGTGGGCCAGCTCGATCAAGTGAGATCGTCGAGGCACTGCATTTTGATCCCGCAGTTGTCAGTCGCCAAACTCATGAGCTCATTGAACGTGGACTCATCGAACGAATTCCAGATCCACTCGATGGGCGAGCCACAAAACTGCAATGCACCACTGAAGGAATCAAAACCTTTAACAAACATAAAGCTTTTCGCCGAGCATTCTTTAACGAACTTTTGTCACAGTGGTCGCATCAAGATGTTGAGAATCTCAATTTCTTACTCGACAAACTAGCAACAGATTTTGAAATCAAACTAACACCAGAAGGACTCGCAAAAGTCGAGTCCTCTATCCAGGAGAAATAATGTCCGAAGCAACACCAGCAAGCGATCAGCACGAGAATACGTATCTGACGCATAAAGAAATCGTGCCAATCTTGATTGGTTTGATGACAGGGCTGTTTCTCGCAGCGCTTGACCAGACAATTGTTGCCACCAGCATTAGAACTATTGGTGACGAACTACAAGGCCTATCAGTGCAGGCATGGGTCACCACTGCCTACCTGATCACTAGCACCATCACGACTCCGCTCTACGGAAAACTGAGTGACATCTTTGGTCGTAAGCCATTGTTCATTTGGGCTATCTCATTGTTCGTTGCCGGTTCCGCACTCAGTGCATTCTCAACCAGCATGTTCATGCTCGCAGGATTCCGTGCACTACAAGGTCTAGGTGCCGGTGGTCTTTTCACCATGGCGCTTTCGATCATTGGTGACATCGTGCCACCGCGTGAACGTTCGAAATATCAGGGATATTTCATTGCAGTATTCGGCACTTCAAGTGTCTTAGGCCCTGTCGTTGGCGGCTTCCTTTCCGGTCAAGAATCAATTCTTGGTTTAGCTGGCTGGCGTTGGGTTTTCTTCGTCAACGTTCCAATCGGTTTGATTGCACTCTTTGTCGTCAATCGCACTTTGCACATTCCTAATTTCAAACGCGTAGACCATGCACTCGACTGGATTGGTGCGCTTGCACTCACCCTCGCACTTGTTCCGATGTTGCTTGTTGCTGAAGATGGACGCGATTGGGGCTGGACTTCAACAAACGCACTTATTTGCTACGCGCTTGTTGCGAGTGGAATTGCTTGGTTTATCCGAACCGAATCCAAGATGGGCGACGAAGCAATCATTCCTTTGCGCCTATTCAAAGATAAAACTTTCTCATTAATGACAGTGATTGGTGTCATCACCGGTATGGGAATGTTCGGTGGACTTGCAGTTCTTCCGTTGTACTTGCAAATCGTTTTGGGTTCAAGCCCAACCGAAGCTGGTCTACAACTTCTGCCATTGACACTCGGCATCATGAGCGGTTCGGTCATCTCAGGTCAGTTGATTTCGAAGATGGGTCGATACAAAATTTTCCCTGTCATTGGTGTTGTGATTATGACTATTACTTTGGCTCTGATGACTTCAATCACACCAGACACCGCATTTGTCTTGATTGCCATCATGTCCGGATTCTTTGGACTTGGTCTTGGTTTCATCATGCAACCAACAGTTCTAGCGGTTCAAAATGCAGTGTCTCCTCGTGACATCGGCGTTGCAACTTCTTCGGTGACTCTTTTCCGTCAGTTAGGCGCAACTCTCGGTACAGCAGTGTTCTTGTCACTTCTCTTTGGAAACCTAGGAGATTCAGTAGCAAGCCGTTTCAAGACTGCGTTTGCTGATCCCGCCTACCAGGCTGCACTTGCAGATCCAGCAAATGCGGAGACTGCACAAAAGCTCAGTGGTCTACAAACTGGTGGACACTCAGCGTTTGATGACACTTCATGGCTGAGCAGTGCAAATCAAGTTCTGATTCGACCAATCTTTGATGGTTTCACTGACTCGACTTCCGTTGTGTTTGCAGTGGGAGCAGCAGTATTGGCTGTTGGAGTGATCTTCGTTCTAAAACTTCCTAACAACCGTCTTCGCGGTCGCGACGAAGCTTTCAAAGAAGGTGGCATCGCCCACTAAGCGAGACTCACTCTCAAGGGGTGATGATGTCTATGCGATGTCATCACCCCTTGTTATATTGAGAGTGGAAACACTGATACGGAGGATTATGTATGACTAAATCAAAACCTATTGTCTATTTTGATATGGACGGCACGCTGGTTGATTTCCAAAGTGGAATCGACAAACTTTCTGCTGACGCTCGTAAACATTTCGACGATCGCTTTGATGAGCATCCAGACATTTTTGCAAGCATGGAACCGATGGCTGGTGCTATTGATGCTGTTGAAACTCTACGTCACCATTTTGATATTTACGTTCTCACAACTTCACCGTGGAACAATCCCAACGCTGCCAATCACAAACTCGCCTGGATCAAGAAATATTTTGGAGACGGCGAGGACAGTGCGTTCTACAAGCGGGTGATCATGAGTCATCACAAACGTCTCAACCAAGGTGACTACCTCATTGATGATCGCAGCAAAGCGGCTGAAGGATTCACCGGTCAGCACATTCACTTCAACACTGGCGAATTTACGTCCTGGCCAAAAGTTGTCGAATACCTTCTCAACAAACACTCAAACACATAACGATTGCGGCTAGGTGAATGCTTAGCCCATGACAGCTTGGTCCACTGCAACTGCTCGACGCATCACGGTCGCTCTTAACCCACAAAAGAATGCAGAGTTCGCCGCAGGAATGAAGTGGTACATGAAGGACCACTTTGAATTCCTTGGAGTCAAAACTCCAGAACGTCGGGCCACCGTCAAGGCGATCATCAAGAGCAACCCACCTACGACAGCTGCTGATGTGACTGATCTAGTGGACATTCTCTGGGCAAAGAAATACCGAGAGTTTCATATTGCAGGTTGCGATCTGCTCGGAATGCATAACTCACTACTAAACGTCGGTCATCTTGATTCACACGTTCGTCGCTGGATCACCACTCATTCTTGGTGGGACAGTGTCGACAGTCTCGGCTCCACAGTCATCTCTCCCATCGCTTCGCGGGATCCTGCTGCCCTAGCCGTGATGTGGAAATGGGTTGAGGACGAAAACATGTGGTTAGTTCGGGCTGCAATTCAACATCAGCGAGGTTTTCGCACAAAGACAGATCTCAAAGTTCTGTTCGAGATGTGCCATCGCTATTACACAGATAAACGGTTCTTCATAGCGAAAGCAATCGGTTGGGCACTTCGTGATGTGACGGCTTTCAATCCCCTTGCAGTGGAGAAATTCCTCAAAGAGCACCCAGATTTGTCAGCCGTCGCTCGTCGTGAGGCGGTCCGCGGGCTTGAGAGAAGTCATCTCAAGCAGGGTAAAAAGTGAGAGAATTGACGTATGACTAAATTACTGATTCGTTGGCTGGTGCTCTCGGTCGCACTATGGCTTGCTGCATATGTACTTCCTGGAGTTCACATTTCTGGTGATGCGTTCACCTACGCAGGGATTGCAGTCATTTTTGGTTTGATCAACGCAACCCTTGGAACACTTACTCGCATCTTTACCCTCCCCTTAACTTTTCT
>JBEBBR010000092.1:0-2739 GCA_041158285.1 Actinomycetota bacterium | reverse complement strand
ATTCGCACACTGAAGGCATGCCTACGCGAGTAGTCGTAGATGGCGTTGGTGAAATTCCAGGCGACACAATGTTCGATCGTCGTCGCTACTTCATGGACAACATGGATGACATTCGAAAACTATTAATGAACGAACCCCGAGGCCACTCAGCAATGAGTGGTGCGATCTTGCAGAAGTCCACTCGCCCCGATTGCGATTGGGGAGTTGTCTACATCGAGGTTTCTGGCTGCCTACCTATGTGTGGCCACGGAACTATCGGACTGGCAACAGTTTTGGTTGAGGAAAAGTTAGTTGACGTTGTTGAACCAATTACAACTATCAACCTTGATACACCTGCTGGTTTGGTGAGCGTTGCTGTACATGTCGAAGATGGGCATGCGCGCAAAGTTACGTTGACCAACGTTCCTGCATTTACTCTCGGACTTGATCGAGTAGTGAATGTTCCTGCAGTCGGTGATGTGAAATATGACATGGCATTCGGTGGAAACTTCTATGCCATTGTTCCTATCGAACGACTCGGCATTGAGTTCGATCGCGAAAACAAAGATGAAATGCTTGCTGTTGCGTTGCGAATGATGGATGCGATCAACGAAACGCAAATGCCAGTGCATCCAGAAAATCCAGAGATCAACACCTGTCACCATGTATACCTCGAAGCACCTGGTTCGACTGCACAACATTCACGACATGCGATGGCGATTTACCCTGGCTGGTTTGACCGCTCACCATGTGGCACGGGAACAAGTGCACGTATGGCACAGCTTCACACACGCGGGCTACTTCCACTCAATCAAGAATTTGTAAACGAATCATTCATCGGTACGAATTTCGTTGGTGTGTTGCTTGAAGAAACAACAGTCGGAGGATTGCCGGCAGTGATTCCAACAGTGACTGGTCGCGCGTGGATAACTGGCCATGCCGAGTACACATACGACCCAACAGATCCATTCCCAACTGGTTTCGAACTTTAAGTAGGACATATGAAGATCACATCCGTTTCTCCACAAAATCCGTCAGATGTCGTATTGAGTATTGATGCGCATTCGTCAACTGAAGTTGTTGCAATTTTTCAGAAAGCTCGCGTTGCACAAACAGCTTGGTGGGCTCTTGGCGCAGCTGGTCGTGCGAACGCTTTAAATGCAGCAGCAGACAAACTTGCAGCAGTTGCTGCTGATGCAGCGGCCCTCATCGTCCGTGAAGTTGGAAAACCAACAGCTGAAGCAAATGGTGAAGTTGGTCGTGCAGTTGCGATTCTTCGCTATTACGCACAATCTTCTTTTGCATCAAAGGGTGATTTCTTTCCACCTTCTGCCAAAGGTTTTCTTTGGTCAGAGCGTCGTCCACATGGTGTGGCAGGACTCATCACACCGTGGAACTTCCCGATGGCAATTCCATTGTGGAAAGCAGCACCTGCGCTTGCAGCAGGGAACGCAGTTGTTATCAAACCATCACCTGATGCGATTGCCGGCGCGTTGTTCATTCAAGAGATTTTGACATCTGTACTGCCAGAGAATTTGTTCAACGTTGTCATCGGTGGACCTGAAGTAGGTGAAACCCTCGTCCAAAACGCAGATGTGGTTTCGTTCACTGGTTCATCTGCTGTCGGCAAAATGATTGCCGTTGCCGCAACCCAACGAGGCATTCCAGTGCAATCTGAAATGGGTGGTCAAAATGCAGCAATCGTTTTGGCAGATGCAGATCCAACTTCAACTGCTGCATTAATTGCTGGCGCATCCATGTGGTTTGCTGGACAGAAATGCACCTGCACACGCCGCGTCATCACAGTGGGATCTAATCCACAATTTATTGATGCACTTGTTACTGCTGTTAACGCTCTTGGAGTTGGCGATCCAGCTGACACTGCAAATCTGGTGGGACCACTCATTAACCCAGCATCAGTTGCCAAGTTTGAAGCAGCACTTGCATCCGCCTCTGCGATCGGCGCCCAAGTACTTGCAGGTGGAACAACAGATACCACAAACGGTTATTTTGTTGCTCCAACCATTTTGGCTGGCGTCCCTGCTGATCATCCGCTTTCATGTGATGAAGTTTTCGGACCACTCATCACAGTGCATGAAGCTGCTGACGTTGACGAAGCAATCGCGCTTGCTAACTCTGTTAATTATGGATTGGCAACTTCAGTTCATGGCAAAGACCATGACACACTGATGAAGGTTGCGAACGCAGCGCATTCAGGAATGGTCAAAGTGAATGCAGGAACAACGGGTGTTGACTTCTACGCACCATTCGGTGGCGAAAAAGATTCCTCCATTGGTATGCGTGAACAAGGCCTCGGCGCTCTTGATTTCTATTCGACTATTCACACTGTGACTTACGCACCTCACGCCTGATGCTGAATCTAGAACCAACTGTCTCAATGCGTCAGCAGATTGCTGACGCATTGAGGGCATCAGTGATTGCAGGCGAGATGACTGTCGGAACCGTTTATTCAGTTCCAGCGCTTGCCGAAAAGTTCGGAGTTTCGATCACACCGGTCCGCGAAGCAATGTTGGACCTTGCAAAAGAAGGACTTGTCGAAGCGGTTCGCAACAAAGGTTTTCGAGTTCGTGAATTATCCGCAACTGAACTTGATGAAATCACAGATATTCGTCTGATGCTCGAACCTGTTGCCGTCGCTAGCCTCACTGGGAAACTTTCCGCACAAACCATTTCAGAGCTCACATTGCTCGCCGACAACATTGTGAATACAGCGGCAGCTGGCGATGTTGTTGCATATGT
>JBEBBR010000091.1:0-8499 GCA_041158285.1 Actinomycetota bacterium | reverse complement strand
CATTCGAGCGATGTCAATCGGACCTGGATCTGCTTTTCCGCGCAACTTTGCCCAGGCTCGGCGAAGACCTTCAAAGATTGCTCCTGCAGCATGCCCTCCATCAAGCGGAAGGAGTGGAAGTAAATTGAACAAGAATAAGAATAGGTTCAGGCTTGCAGCCATTCCCAATATCTGGGCAGCCTTGTCACGAATTGGCTGATCACTGGCTGCAATCTCACCACTCAGCCGAGAAACCCCCACGACACTCACCGGCCCATTCGGGTCGCGGTCTTGTCCAGTGATCATGGATTGGGCGAGAGTGAAAATTTTTTGTGGAAAATCAGCAATGGCTCCAAGAGCATGTGTTGTCATACTCCACATCGCGCTAGGCACGGCGGTTAGTGGCTGGGTTTCCCACACATAGGAAGGGCCTAAACCGACAAAACCTCTCGTGATGTTCTGGCCTGTGAGATTGCCTTGAGAGTCGTATTCAGGATACGTGACTTTGGCGAGGGTGACATTTCTGGTTTGAGTATCGCCTTGTGCAGTTTTGACGGTAATCGCAACCACATCGCCAGGTGCCTTGCCATCAAGGCTGGTATGAAAATCGATCCACTCATTGATCGGTTCGCCATTGACAGAGATCAGTTGATCACCAGCTTTAAAACCTGCGGCAACAGCTGGGGTCTCTGCACTATCAACACATCCCGCGATAGTGCCTGCACCCTCTGGATCAGACTCAGTCGGAACACAGGCCACGACATACCCAGTGGTTGTGGTCGCAGTCGGGAAACCAATAACTCCAAAGATCACACCGAATAAAAAGGTTGCGATGATCAAATTCATCAGTGGACCACCGATCATCACGGTGAGTTTCTTTGGGACACTTAGACGGTAGAAAGCTCGGGAATCTTCATCGGGACCGATTTCTTCTGCACTGCTCAGTCGGGCTTGCAAGATGGCATCGGCGAATCGGCCACCTACAACCTTGCCATCTCTACGACTTGGTGCAAACATGCCGATCATTCGAATGAAACCACCAACAGGTAGTAATCGAATGCGATAGTCGGTTTCACCTTTTTTGGTAGAGAAAATGGTTGGACCGAAACCAATTGCGTATTCGGTTACTTTCACTCCGAACTTCTTGGCCGGCACCATATGTCCAATCTCGTGTAGGCCAATGGAAAATCCAATAAGACCTAACAAAATCAGGATGCCAAGCAGTTCGAGCATTCGAGCCTCTTTCACTATTGTTTCGAAACCTCACGGTAGTACAGGTTCAAGTAAACCGCAGGGTTAGGACATTTCGGTAAAGCGGTGCGATGAGCATCACAGGAAAACTACTAAATGTTCACTAGACAAAGTTGGAAACTACCCAATGGGAGGCTTAAAGTCTCCCGTATGACACAGACATCACAGGGTGGACCAGGTTTGCCGCAAGAGCGCCGATTGGTCACCGCAATCCCAGGTCCTAAATCCACCGCTCTTTTAGAGCGCCGCAACTCTGCAGTGAGTGCAGGCGTCAGTGGCATGTTGCCCATCTTCGCCGCAGCGGCTGGTGGTGGTGTCATTGTTGATATCGACGGAAACTCTTTCATCGATCTTGGCGCTGGTATCGCAGTAACCAACGTTGGCAACTCAGCACCGCACGTTGTTAATGAAGTTGCATCGCAGGTTGCAGCATTCACCCACACCTGCTTCATGGTCACTCCATACGCAGGGTATGTCGAGGTTTGTGAAGAACTCAATGCTTTGACTCCTGGCACTCATGCTAAGAAATCTGCACTCTTCAATAGTGGTGCAGAGGCAGTCGAAAACGCGGTGAAGATCGCTCGATCATTTACTAAGCGTCAGGCTGTTGTGGTTTTCGAACATGGCTATCACGGTCGAACTAACTTCACTATGGGTATGACCGCAAAGAACATGCCGTATAAAGAAGGTTTCGGACCATTCGCTCCTGAGATTTACCGAGTGCCAGTTGCGTACCCATTCCGCGACGATCGCTCCGGACAAGAAATTGCCGATGCAGTTATTACTCGTATCGACAAAGAAGTTGGCGCACATAATGTTGCTGCCATCGTTTTGGAACCAATTCAAGGTGAAGGTGGCTTCATCGTTCCGACAAAAGGTTTCATGCCAGCAATCGTTGAATATGCTCGCAAAAATGGCATTGTGTTTGTTGCTGATGAAATTCAAACGGGCTTTTGTCGCACTGGCCAATGGTTTGCTTGTGAAGATGAGAACATTGTTCCGGATCTCATCACCACTGCCAAAGGCATTGCAGGTGGTCTTCCACTAGCTGCTGTTACCGGTCGCGCCGAAATTATGGACGCCGTTCATGCCGGTGGACTCGGTGGAACATACGGTGGCAATCCAGTCGCATGTGCCGCAGCAGTTGGATCGATTCGCACGATGAAGGAAGAAAAACTCAACGAGCGCGCTAAGCACATCGAATCCATCATGCTTCCACGCCTCAAAGCAATGGCAGAGAAATTCAACGTCATTGGTGATGTTCGCGGTCGTGGCGCAATGATTGCCATCGAATTGATCAAGCCAGGAACCAAAGAGGCAAACTCCGAACTCACTGGCGCCCTGGCAAAAGCATGTCACGCTGAAGGCGTTGTGGTGCTCACCGCCGGAACTTACGGAAACGTTTTCCGCTTCCTGCCACCATTGACAATCGGTGATGATCTTTTGAACGAAGGACTTGATGTTCTCGAAGCGCAGCTTGCAAAACTGCTGAGCTAAATCAAATAATTAGAAAGGGCCACAACCATCTGGTTGTGGCCCTTTCCAGTTGTCCAACTACTTGGTTGCAACTTTCACTACCGAAGAAATTCCAACGCCCTTGGCGTTGATGGCACTGACGCGTACAAAGTACTTCGTCTTCTTCTTCAATTTCGTAATAGTGATAGAAGTCAGCTTAGAAGCCTTGTGCTTGAAAGTGGTCCACTTCTTACCATTGAGTGAGTACTCAACTTTGTAATCTGTGATTGCTTTTCCACCGGTAAGCACTGGCGCCTTCCAACTCATTTTCAGCGAAGTAGCTTTTGCGCCACCTTTGGCCAATGCCAGACTTCCAACTTTGTTTGGCTTGGTTGCAGTGCCTGCGCCCGGCAACATGTGAAGTTCTTCACCGTACTGCGCACTGAAGTAAGAAAAATAGTAATTGCCATGGAAGTCAATTACGGGATTCCAGGAATAACCGTAGAGGCACCAGTCTGTGACGTTATTGAAAATATCCACCAAAGATCCGTCAGCATTGATTTTGTGAACTGAACATCCAACGTTTTCGACGTACGTGCCGATAGTTGTGAATGAATTTCCAGCCCCAAAGGATCCAACGCCAACAATGTTCTCACCATTTCGTTTCATCGACGAAAATGTGTTGGTGTTGTTGTTGAATTTCAATAATTGTCGGTTGCCGTAATCTGAATCTGCAATTGCAAACATTGTCGAACCGACTACTTCTAGGTCTCTAATTGAACTCTCAGTTGAGCAGTCCCAACTACAGGTCACTTCAGTAAGTTTTGTGAGAGTACCGTTTTCAGTAAGGCTAAACAGGAATCTTGCCTCTGAGTAATACTGATTCGCAGTCTCTGAGCCATCCTCTGCGGTGAAATAGAGTTTGGAGTTGTAAGAAATCAGCTCATCGGTGTTGCTGCCATCTCCTCCCTCCTTGACATCAGCAATCAATTCCGAAGCGCCTGTGCCATTCCAGCGATAGATCTCAGTTCCAACTCCGTCAGCATCGCTCCACGCGCTGAAGTAAACGTAGTTGCCGACAACAGTCAGATCATTCACCCCCATTGCGTCACCTTGGTCGAAACTGATCTGACCTGATTTATCGATTGCGACCATACGTTCGTCAAAAGCAGTGATTATTTTGCCGTTGACCTCAAGCAAATCACTTCGACTCCATGGGTCTTCAATAACCGTGTCGGCAAATTTTTGAGGTACGCCGTTTGTTCCAACTTTCCAAAGCTTTGTTCCTTCAGCTTCAGTCTTACGCCAGAAATACAGACCATCAGATAGAACAGAAATGTAGGAGAAATCAGAGTTTTCTAAATTTGGAAGAAGTACTGGAACATTTTGTTCATTGAGGCGATACAACTTCGACGAGAATTCATCAAAGTTGGTCGTTTCAATGTAGAGCGAGTTGTTGTAAACATGTGGGCTGATCCAATGCGACTCAGTTGCAGAGGTCAATGTTTGAGCCACTGGCGCATCGGTTCCATTGAACGCCCAGAGGCTGCGGCTTTGCGCTCCTATGAAACCGCTGAAATACAAAGTCCCATTCGATGCAAAAATTGAACGGTCAGTGGATGACCATCCCATTTTGCTAAGAGCAGGGAAGTTTTCCAACCTTAATACTGAAGTGCCGTTGTACACGTGCATGTAATAGGTGAAATCAGAATCATTAAATCCTGCGAAATAGACGTTGCCCTGAAAACCTACGATAGACGTTGGATAAGTACCGCTTAAACCTTGAGCCAATTCAAGTGCACGAATATTTCCATTCGAGTCAAGTTCGTACAGTTGCTTTTTGCCATCTACGGATGGCAGATAAGCAGAGAAGTACAACTTCCCATTTACAACCGAAAAATTCTCGGCTTCAATTTGGTAGTAGTCGTCATTGATTTGGTCCACATATGAATACCCTGAACCGTTGAATGCATAGACGTCATCTCGACCGGCATTTGGGATTCCACTAATGATGAGTTTTCCATCAAAAGCGATGAGATCTCGCACCCTAGTGAAATCCTGCAGGGCAGTCACATACTGTGCAGAATTTCCGTCGGTAACCGCAATTTTTCCGGTATCACTATCTCCACCAATGGAGAAATACAGCGAACCGTTGAACACTTCCATGGCATATGTGAAATCGTATCTCGCCATTTCAATTCCACCTGGGAAACTAATTTTCGTTGGTGCATACCCAGTTTCATATTTCCACAGCGAGTAGTCTCGATTTGAATCACAGTTGTAAAAGTAGAGATCTCCTTGCCAAACTTTTAAGAGATCGCTTGGTGCAGATCCCCATGAATCCCAAGGATCACATTGGTATTGGAGTACAACTGAAAAAGCCCCAGTCGAGGTATTCAATTTATACAAGTAATGCTCAGCCTTGATAAACGTGACGAAATAAAGAATGTCAGCAGCAGCATCAATGGTCAATGCACCAGGTGACGAATCACCAATAGGGTTGACATCAAATATTTGGACTGCACCCGTTGAAAGATTCTTTGCAAAAAGTTCACGACCTTTTGCTGAATCAGTAGCTGAGAAGTACAGCTTCCCTTCATGTTCCACGAACCCCTCAGGTGACGTACCTGCTGGGGATGTTTCCAAGTCTTTCACGAGCACAGGTGCACTAGTGGCGGCTAAAGCTGGATTGATCACCAATCCAGTCATTGCCAAACTTAGAGCGACCAAACTTCCCACAAGTTTGCGTGACATGAGATCCTCTTTCATCGATTCACCAAAGTCCACTTGGACCATATTGAGATAGACGTATTGAACAGGTTTTACTACAAAAATGTCGTGTCCGAAGGGGTTTTCCCTAAATTTTTGGGCCGCAACCTGACGGCTACGGCCCAAAAACACGCGTGTCAACTACTTGGTCGAGAACCGAGCAGTTATAGAGGTGCCAGTGCCTTTGGCATTAATAGCACTCACACGAATGAAGTACTTAGTTTTTTTCTTTAACTTGGTGATGGTGATAGTTGCAAGTTTCGAAACCTTATGTTTGAAAACTGTCCACTTCTTCCCGTTGAGCGAGTACTCAATTTTGTAATCTGTAATTGCTTTTCCGCCTGTAAGTGCGGGCGCTTTCCAGGTTAACTTCAATGAGGACTTAGTCGCACCATTCTTTGCAAGTAGAAGTTTCGAGATCTTGCCTGGTTTGGTTGGTGTACCTGCACCCGGCAACATGTGAAGTTCTTTGCCATAGGCAGGACTTTGATAATTGAAGTAAAGATTGCCATAAAGATCCGAAACCCCTGTCCGTTCGCCGTATGAAAGGCAGGAATCAGATTTGCGACTAAACAGGTCCGTCAATGTTCCATCTGCATTCAACCTATGGAGCACACAACCAACACCGTCTACGAAGGTCTCAATAGTCGTGAATGTAGGTGAATTTGAGAAAGTTCCAGCGCCGATGATGTCTTGCCCATTTCTCTTCATGGTAACAAAACTTCCAGTGTTGGAATTAAGTTTTAGAAGTTTTTGGTTTCCATAATTGACTCTTCCTGTCGCATACAAACTAGAGCCGACCACTTTCAGATCTTGCAAGGAGTTGTCATCTTCACAACTCCAACTGCATCTAGTGTCAGACATCTTGGTGAGTGTCCCACCTTGCGACAGGCTGTATAAATACTCTGCACCCATACTGCCCCAATAGGGATTTAGAGAATTAGTTCCATCTTCAGCAAGAAAATATAGTTTTGAATTGAATGCGGTTAATTCGAATGGATAACTTGACTCTGAACCCTCTCTGATGTCAACTGCCAATTGCGCAGCACCCGTTCCGGTCCATTTGTAAATCTCCGTTCCAAGTCCATCAGATTCACTGCTACCTCGAAAATACACATTATCGCCAATAGCAACTTTGTCACTACCAATGTCCGTAACGTCGGTGGGATTTGTGGTGACTGTGCCATTTTGATCGATAACGTGCATTTGATCGTCAAAGTCGGTAAAGATTTTTCCATCCAGCTCGGTAATCGAACCACCACTTCCTGGATCACTCATATTTGTGTTAGCAAAAACCTTGGCCTGACCTGATTGGTCGATCACCCACAACTTTTCGCCTTCATCGGCTGTAGATTTCCAAAAATACAGGCCATTGGACAAACTAGTTATGAAAGAGATGTCACTGTTCTGAGTTCCCGCAACAGGAACTGGCACGTTTTGGTCACTGAGGGTCCACAGTTGTGAGACGAAGTCTCCCTCGTCTGTGTTCTGCATTTCGAAATACAACGAATTGTTATATGAGACTGCAGTGTTGATGTAGCTATCAGATGTTGCAGCGTTGAGATCTACTTCTATCGCGGCAGGATTTTCACCAACGAACGACCATACCTCTGCGTCATCGTACGTCTGTCGGCCTGAGAAGAACAACTTCGACCCGACAACAATCGCAGTGTTATGCAAATAATATGGGTTGTATCTTGGTATTTCAGGGAACCCGTTTACTTTACTTACGAGCGTTCCATTGTAAACATACAAAAAGCTCTCGTAGGTTGTGAAGTCATAGCCGGCAAAGTAGACATCACCGTTCAATGCAACAATTGAATTTGGATAAAACCCGCTCTCAATGTTGGCAAGTTCCAATGGGAATATGTTTCTTGCACTATCCATCTTGAACAGCTGTGGCCAGCTTGATCCAGGATTGGTAGCAGCAAAATACAACTCATCTTCAATCACAGTGAAGTTGTGAGCGTATATGTAGGAGTTGCCATCATTTATTTGGTCAACATACGAAACGGTTGACCCATCAAACAAATAGACATCATCGTGAACACTTTGATGCGCGGCGCTGAAAATCAGATCTCCATCAAACCCAACCATGCCATTAATTTGGGTGTAACCTACAAGAGCGTCTACAAATTCTGCAGATTCTCCATTCGTGACAGCGATGACTCCAGGGTTGGATGAAACTCCAATTGCGAAATACAGGGCCGAGTTGGCCGCAGCAATTGAAAATGTGTACGCACCTGTTCTTTCAGTTTCTTCGTACTCAGGGAAGCTTAGTTTCACTGGCGAGAGTCCCGATTGGTATTTCCACATCGAAATTGCTTTATCCGCATTACATGAATAGAAGTAGAGATTTCCTTGCCAGATTTCCATGTATTCAGGTTCTGCGGTGGATTGGTCAACCCAAATTGAACACCCATACTCATGAATTGCACTGAACGTTCCAGAACTAATGTCCAATTTGTAAAGATAGAAACGGCCTGCGATTTCTGCGATGAAGAAAACTAATCCATGCACTGGGTCCACGGTGATAGAGCGTGGAGTTGAATCTCCGAGAGGGTTGATGTCGAATACTCGTTTAACACCAGTGGTCGGGTTATACGAAAACAGTTCTCGCCCTTTCTGGGCATCGATTGCACTCAAATAAATGATCCCTGCGTGAGACACATATTCAGTCGGGAAGGATCCTTCATTTGAAGTATTCATGTCACTGAGCAGTACAGGAGTAGAAGTGGCTGCGTTAGCAGGATTGGAAATAAAACCAGTCATAACCATACAAATAGCAATCAAACTTCCAACAAGTTTGCGTGACATGAGATCCTCTTTCATCGATTCACCAAAGTCCACTTGGACCAAATTGAGATAGACGTATTGAACAGGTTTTACTACAAAATGTCGTGAAGCCTAGGGTTTTCCCTACCCCTGCGGATCAATAGTTAACGGCCGTCAAGCAAAGGCTGACTTGGATTCCACGTAGAGCCATCTACGTGGTCCCGACGTCGACGTGCAATTGCAGAGAGACATTCCAAAACAATGCGATTG
>JBEBBR010000090.1:0-8537 GCA_041158285.1 Actinomycetota bacterium | reverse complement strand
AATATCCGATGGCACCGTGGTACCACGCGGTTCTACTGTGGGCATTAGCGTTTTCCGCAAGTGCTAAAACAATGGGCTGCAACTAAGCCTTCAGAGCACCCTCGTGCTGCAAGAGATTAATTTTGAGATCAGTTCCGTAGTAATAATTACCAATCGCACCACTACTTGTGATGACGCGATGGCAAGGAACGATGAGCGGAATTGCATTATTCGAACAAGCCGAAGCTGCTGCTCTGAAAGCTTGTGAACGACGAGCGCGTTGGGCCAAACCCGCATACGAATCTGTAGTCCCCGCTTCGATGGAGCGCATAGCAAGCCACACCTCTTGACGAAAACCTGTCCCTAGCTGGGCAACAGCTATCTCATCAATTGCTTCTAGGTCACCAGCGAGATACTCATTGAGTAGTTTCGAGACTGTACGACCAAGTTTGGTATCGCGAGATTCAAAACTGCTGTCAGAAACAATCTGCAGGCGCGTAACTGCGCCACTACTTTCTTTACCCCACCGGTCCACACCACGAAGATCTTCATCTAGCCACACATGAAGAAAGCCAAAAGGGCTCGGTAGCGACAAATGTGCGCCACCAAGCCCTTGAGACATGATGAGTGAAACCTATTTCTGAGCTAGCAACATGTCAGCAACATGGAATGCCAACTCAAGTGACTGTTCGCGATTCAGTCGAGGGTCACAAGCGGTTTCGTAGCGGTCTGCAAGATCAGCCTCTGAAAGTCCACTCACGCCACCAACACATTCAGTGACATCATCACCAGTAAGTTCGATATGCAAACCACCTGGGTGAGTTCCTAATGCGCGATGCACTTCGAAGAAACCAAAGACCTCGTCCATAACATCGTCGTAATCACGAGTCTTGTAACCGGTAGCGGTTTCTTTGGTGTTGCCATGCATTGGATCACAGCACCAGATCACGGGATGTCCACTTGCTTCGACAGCCTTCACGATCTCAGGAAGGGCCTCGCGAATCTTGTTGCGACCCATACGGGTAATGAAAGTGAGACGACCAGGAATCTTGTCTGGGTTCAAACGATTAGCAATCTCAACCGCAAGTTCAGGAGTTGTAGTTGGTCCAAGCTTCACACCGATTGGGTTGTTGATGGTTGCAGCGAAATCAATGTGTGCACCATCGAGTTGGCGAGTGCGCTCTCCCACCCACACGAAGTGGCCTGAAACTGCATATGGCTTGCCGGTTCGGGAATCAATTCGAGCAAGTGGCTTTTCGTAATCCAAAACCAATGCTTCGTGAGACGCGAAGAATTCAGTGCGACGGAACTCTTCAGGATCTCGACCACACGCAGCCATGAACGCCAATGCGCGGTCAATTTCCTGTGCAACCTTTTCGTAGTGAGCACCTACCGGTGACTTATCTACGAAATCTTGATTCCAAGAATGAACCATGCGAAGGTCAGCGAATCCACCCTGTGTGAATGCGCGAACAAGATTCAATGTTGAGCATGATGCGTGGTACGCCTGAACTAAACGTTGCGGATCAACTTTGCGGGATGCTGGATCAAAGTTGATGTCGTTGATGCCATCACCTTTGTAGGAAGGAAGTTCAACACCATCGCGCTCTTCGGTTGGCTTGCTACGTGGTTTGAAGTACTGACCAGCTAAGCGGCCAACTTTGACCACAGGCATGCTCGCACCATATGTCAGCACAACAGCCATCTGAAGCAAAGTTTGAAGTCTGGCTTTGATGGAGTCAGCAGTATTTGCTGCAAAGGTTTCGGCGCAGTCGCCACCCATGAGCAAAAATGACTTGCCAGCAGCTACCTCGCCGAGGCGCTCCATGAGAGTGTCGCATTCACCGGCGAATACCAAGGGTGGCATTCCTCGGAGCTGACTCTGAGCAACCTCCAGGGCTGCATGATCAGGCCACTCTGGTTGCTGGGCTGCGGGTAAATCTGGCCACACGATGTTTGAGGTCATGGCCGAACCCTACCGAGCATAAAAGTGCGCCATCAGAACTGTTCAAAATCTGACCACTCGCTGCTTCGCAGGGACAGACGGACTACCGTTACGTGACTCACATTTGACCAGTGAGTCCTCAGATTCATTGCCGAAAGGTGGCACATGTCCCAGGTTCGTAAGGTCGCTTTGCTCACAGCTGGCGGCTTGGCCCCTTGTTTGTCTTCCGCAGTTGGCGGCTTGATTCAGCGCTACACCGAAATTGCACCTGATGTGGAGATCATCGCGTACCGCGGTGGCTATGCAGGTTTGCTCAAAGGCGACAGCATTCCCGTAACCCCAGAGGTTCGGGCGAAGGCTCACTTGCTTCATGGTTTTGGTGGAAGCCCTATCAACAACAGTCGAGTCAAGCTGACCAACATTGCTGACTGTGTGAAGCGTGGACTTGTTGCCGAAGGTCAAGACCCACAAAAAGTTGCTGCCGACCAACTCGTCAAAGATGGCGTTGATGTGTTGCATACGATTGGTGGCGACGACACCAACACTGCTGCTGCCGACCTTGCAGCTTTCCTTGCAGCGAACAATTACGGATTAACCGTCGTCGGTTTACCTAAGACTATCGACAACGACATCATTCCGATTGCCCAGAGTTTGGGTGCCTGGACAGCTGCCGAACAAGGTGCAGAATTCTTCACCAATGTTGTTTCAGAACATTCCAGCAATCCACGCATGCTCGTGATTCACGAAGTAATGGGTCGCCATTGCGGTTGGCTCACAGCTGCAACTGCCCAGTCGTATCGCTCAATGCTTGACGAGCGCGAATGGCTTGATGCCTTCGGTGTTCCTCGCGCCCGCCGCGATATTCACGCCGTGTATGTTCCCGAACTTCACATTGATCTGGCAGCAGAGGCAAAACGTCTTGCAGCAATCATGGATCAACATGGCAACGTCAACATTTTCCTCTCCGAAGGTGCAGGCATCGATAGCATCGTCGAAGAGATGACCGCTAAAGGTGAAGAAGTTCCACGCGATCCATTCGGTCACGTCAAGATCGATCTCATCAATCCTGGTGCATGGTTTGGTAAACAATTTGGCCCAATGATTGGCGCCGAAAAAGTTTTGGTTCAGAAGAGTGGCTACTTCGCGCGTTCAGCAGCAGCTAACAATGCGGATCTTGAACTCATCAAGGAATGTGTCGAAGTTGCAGTTGATTCCGCAATGTCTGCAACTGCAGGTTTAGTTGGACACGATGAAGAGCAAAACAATCAATTGCGCGCAATTGAATTCGAACGCATCAAGGGTGGAAAACCATTCAATACAGATCAGGCATGGTTCGATGAACTTCTGCAAGGAATTGGTCAACCAAAGGGTTCACTCAACTCACACTAAACATATATTTATGGGCGGTACACAATGTGTACCGCCCATAAATATGTCATGAGTTAGTTGTTGTCATCCGCATCTGCAGCTTCAACAACGTCTACAAGATCTGGCTCTGGATTAGCCAGAATTTCCTTTGCTTTTGTCGCGTAAATGTCGACGTATTCCTGTCCCCCAAGTTCTTGAAGTGCCTTCATCACCAAGTTGGTGGCTTCGCGAAGCGCAGCTGGATCACGCAGGCGATCTTTGTACCCACTGAGATCGATCGGTTCACCGAAGGCAACACCAATGCGCATGATCTTGGGGAAAACTTGGCCAGTTGGCTGGGCTTCGTAAGTGCCGATCATGGCCACTGGAATGACAGGTACACCGGTTTCGATGGCGATACGGGCCATACCGGTTCGACCTCGATACAACTTTCCATCTGGTGAACGAGTTCCTTCAGGATAAATGCCAAGCAGATTGCCAGAGTTCAAAATTGAGATAGCGGTTTGAACTGCGGCTTCTGCCGCGCGTCCACCACTTCGATCGACTGGTACTTGGCCAGCACTCTTGAAAAACCAGCGCATGAAAGCGCCTTTAATTCCTTTACCAGTGAAGTATTCACTCTTGGCAAGGAAAGTAATTTTGCGCGATACAGACATCGGCAAGAAAATTGAATCACTGAACGACAAGTGATTCGAAGCAAGAATCGCCCCGCCGGTTTTAGGTACGAACTTGCGACCAGTGACCTTTGGGCGAAAAAGAATACGAAGGATCGGGCCGATCAAAATGTTTTTCATGAACCAATACATTGATTTTTCCCTACCTTAGATTTTTCTTGCTAGATCAGCCGCGCCAACAATTCCAGCATCGTTACCCAATGTTGCAGCAAGGATTGTTGGAAGTTTTCTATGTTTACGTGCGGTGAGATGACTTTCAAAAGCGCTGCGAGCAGGAGCAAGTAAAAGCTCTCCAGCTTCAATAACGCCTCCCCCAATAACAAAAACCTCAGGATCTAAAACCGCACTCACTGTTGCCATTCCAATTCCCAAGCGAGAACCCACTTCATTGAAAGCGGCAATGGCGATCGGACAACCAGCGCGAGCTGCATCAGTGATGTGCGGCCCTTGAATTCCTTCTGGTGATCCATCACCGAAACTCAACAACACACTTGCATCGTTGCGATTCTTTGCTGCAAATTTACGCGCATTACGCAGCAATGCGTTTCCACTGCAGTACTGCTCCCAGCAGCCATTCAATCCACAACCGCAAGCCAAACCATCTACAACCATCGTCATGTGACCTAGTTCTGCCGCAAAACCGCTCGCCCCGCGGATCAAGTTG
Source organism: Actinomycetota bacterium (assembly GCA_041158285.1). GTDB lineage: Bacteria > Actinomycetota > Actinomycetes > S36-B12 > UBA5976 > JAFMIT01. Next base: position 3,907 of record JBEBBR010000090.1, on the reverse strand, counting down.
TTGTCGATCACGATTCCGCCACCAAGGCCGGTTCCGACCGTGAGCATCACAGCATTGGCAGCACCCTTGGCAGCACCAAAACGAGATTCAGCCCAGGCCGCCGCATTTGCATCATTTTCGACCACGACGGGAAGGTTGAGAGATTTTTCGAGGATGGATTTCAGCGCGATGTTTTGCATGGGCAGGTTTGGAGTGAACAACAAAGTTGAACGCTGAGCATCAACAAATCCAGGAGCAGCAATACATACACCTTCTACTGTGTGGTCAGCAGCGAGCTCTTGAACGAGTTCGGTGATGCAATCAATGACAGCCTCAGCGGAAATTGCTGGAGTGGGACGACGATTTTGTTCGACAATGACTCCATTGTCATCGACCAAACCTGCAGCGATCTTGGTACCACCAAGATCAACACCGATTGCTAATCCCATTGCTTTCCTTTGCTTACTTATTTCATTGCTGGTGGTCGTGCTGATGTTACGCGTGAAAACTAGTTTCGACTTTTATGTAAAACGGTTCTGACAATCGCTTCAACAAACGCTTCAGAAATATTGTCCATGACATCGGGAACAAGCGCGCGAACTTTCTCCACACTTGATGTCACTCCTGCAAGAGCTGACTCGACTAAATCCGCCAACCCTTCGTCATGCTCCCGCAGCGCTGCGACACCGACACACAATGGGCAGACACCACAGGTAGCGACAACATGAACAGAAGTTTCCTCTTTGCCATTGAGTGGCGTCGACACCAGATTCATGACGCCAGTAAGCAAGTTGAGACCCGAGTTGATTGCAGCTGCCTGCGCTGCTGGGGTGACTCCTAGTGAGCCCAAGACATCAGTAACCGCTTCGAATGGATGTGAACTAACACTCTCACTCGTGTTCGAAGAAGTATCAGTTGACGGAATTTCAGGTTCTAGTTCTTGCTCGCGTTTAGCGCTTACCGCCGGCTCGGCAGCAGGCTGAGGTACAGACTGCGAGGGCGGGCCAGTTGATACCCACCATGGTGTGCCATCAGGATTGAGCGAGCGACCCATCAGCGTGCCGACTCAACTTGTTTTTTGAGCCCCTGCAAAGCTGTAGAAATAATCGTCTTCTCGGCAACCCGCTTCATGAAACTTGGAATGGGAAGAGACACATCTGCTGTTAATTCGTAGGTCACTTCGGTGCCATTGGGTACAGATTTCCAGGCGTAACTTCCTGAAAGCTCCGTGACATTGGTTCCTTTGACCAAAGTCCACGACAGGCGAGCTGGTTCCCAGATATACGCCAGCGTCACGCGGTCGGAAATTGCGCCAGCATTGATCGAGAATGACACCTGAGTGGGATGACCCTGCTCATCGCGAGCCTCAATCACGATATCGGACATTCCATCAGTCCATTCCCCGTACTTTTCGACATCAGAAATGACCGCAACCACAGAAGCTTCTGGGGCTGAAATCTGGACATTTCCACTTGTCTTTTGCGCCATATGGCAAATCTACGCGACAAAGGTGCACGCTTACTAGTGGGTAGTGAAGTTTGCCCTAGTTGTGGTGGCATGAGCACGCCAAGTCCCTTACCTTGCACCCGCGTACGAGCATTTCAATGGAGGAAACGTGCAGCAATACACCGAACCGATTCAGGTGGAGTACCCGCAATCAGGCAGTCTGACCGATGCCCTCTTGAAGTACGCCACGAGCCAACCGCACACTCCGGCCATCGTGCGCCGCGATGGTGATCTGTGGACCGAGCTCACCTCAACCCAATTTCTTGATGAAGTTCGAAGTGTTGCCAAAGGTTTGATGGCTTCGGGCGTCAAAGCCGGCGATCGAGTTGCGATCATGTCACGCACCAGATTCGAATGGACTATCACCGATTACGCGATTTGGTACTGCGGTGCCATCACTGTTCCGGTGTACGAAACTTCAAGCCACGAGCAGTTGCTGTGGATCATGTCTGACTCTGGCGCAGTTGCGATTTTGACCGAAACCGAAGTACATCGCTCAATGGTCGATCAAGTTCGCTCAGAGCTGCCACAACTTATGCACACCTGGGTGTTCGACAACAACGCTCTCGACGAGCTGCGTAATGCCGGTGCATGGATTTCCGATGAAGACATCGAAGCTCGTCGCAATCAAGTAACACCAGAATCAACCGCAACGTTGATCTACACCTCGGGAACAACCGGACGACCAAAGGGTTGCGAAGTTACTCATGGCAACTTCATGGTGTTGGTTCGCAACGTTATTTCTTCGGTTCCAGAAATTTTCGCAGATCGTAAAACATCCACCTTGCTCTTCCTTCCACTCGCACACGTCTTCGGGCGCATCATCGAAATCGCGATGGTTGAATCTGGTTTGAAAGTTGCGTTCGCACCTGACATCACCAACTTGGTTCCAGACCTGGCCGTTTTCCGCCCAAGTTTCTTGCTCGCTGTGCCACGCGTTTTTGAAAAAGTTTTCAATGGTGCCCAACAAAAAGCTGCTGCTGATGGCAAAGAGAAAATCTTCAACGCAGCTGCGGCAGTAGCAATTGCCTACAGCAAAGCAATCGAAGCTGGCTCAATTCCTACAAGCCTCAAACTTAAGCACAAACTCTTTGATGTACTCGTCTACGGAAAAATCCGCGACAAGATGGGTGGCAAAGTGACGTGGTCTGTTTCAGGTGGCGCTGCACTTGGTTCACGCCTTGGCCATTTCTTCCGCGGCATCGGACTAACGATTCTTGAAGGTTATGGTCTTACCGAAACCTCATCAGCATCTACCGTCAACGTCCCTACTGCAATTCGCGTTGGAACTGTTGGCCGTCCAATTCCTGGTGTCACTATCGGCATTGGTGAAGACGGTGAAGTGCTCGTTAAAGGTGGCCACATTTTCCGTGGATACTGGAATAACCCTCAAGCAACTGCTGAAGCAATTGACTCTGATGGCTGGTTCCACACTGGAGATATCGGATCGCTTTCGGCTGATGGCTTCCTTTCCATCACTGGACGTAAGAAAGAATTGATTGTTACTGCCGGTGGAAAGAATGTTGCACCTGCTGTAATCGAAGATCGCCTACGCGCGCATTGGCTCGTAAGCCAGTGCATGGTGGTTGGCGACAATCAACCATTCATTGGTTGTGTCATCACGATCGATCGCGAAGCTTTGCCACAATGGTTGGCTCGCCATCAACGTCCTGCGGATACCTCGATCGATCAATTGCGAAACGACTCAGAGTTTGTCAGCGAAATACAAAGTGCAGTCGATCATGCCAACAAAGCGGTGTCTCAAGCCGAATCAATCCGTCGCTGGGTTTTGATTGATGCCGATTGGACCGAAGCTTCAGGTCACCTCACACCGTCCATGAAACTTCGCCGCAACATTGTCGAACGTGAATACGCGGCGCAGATTGCAAGCATTTACGAAAAGTAAATTCCTATAAGTAATGGGTTAGATCACAATGATCTAACCCATTACTTATTTGCGGATGAAAAGGTTTGCGTTACTGAATAACGCGACCAAATCCAGAAAGTCGCTTGACGTAATACGACTCAGACAAAGCCGAAATCACAACACCAGTTCCATAACTAGCTGCGTGGACGAAACGTCCACCACCGATGTACATACCTACGTGGCGAATTCCTCGGAAGAAGAACACCAAGTCACCCGGACGAAGCTGTGAACGTGAAACGCGACGCGTTTGAGACCATTGAGCGGCGCTGAAATGCGAAAGGCTGACACCGGCTTTGCGGTACGCCATCATGGTGAGTCCAGAACAGTCATAGGAAGAAGGTCCAGTTGCTCCCATGGAGTAACGGTCTCCAACCTGTGACAATGCGTACTTCAAAACTTTACGCAAACGTGCGCTTGAAACTTTAGAGACAACTTGTGAGCTTGCCTTCTTCGCTTTTTTGGCTTGAGCTTTTTTGAGTGCAGCCAAACGCTTCG
>JBEBBR010000089.1:0-6206 GCA_041158285.1 Actinomycetota bacterium | reverse complement strand
CGATCACCATTGTTGACCAACCCGATAGTGCCACCATCAAGTGCTTCTGGCGAAACGTGGCCAACACAAAGGCCGGTTGTGCCACCAGAGAAACGACCATCAGTGATGAGCAATACATCTTTGCCGAGACCGGCGCCCTTGATCGCACCAGTGATCATCAACATTTCACGCATACCTGGTCCACCCTTAGGGCCTTCGTAGCGAATGATGACGACATCGCCGGCTTGGATGCCACCATCTTCGAGTGCGTCCATAGCTGCGCGTTCACGTTCGAAAACTTTTGCAGGGCCTTCAAAAACATCAACTGGAATGCCAGCGTTTTTAACAACTGCACCTTCTGGAGCGAGTGAGCCATGCAAAATGCTGATGCCACCAGTGCCACCAATTGATTTGGTGATCGCATGCAAGATGTCACCGTCTGGATCTGGCGATTCAAGGTTGCTGAGGTTTTCGGCCATGGTCTTGCCAGTAACAGTGAGGCAATCACCATGCATGAGACCTGCATCAAGCAAGGCCTTCATGATGACCGGTACGCCACCAACGCGATCGACATCGCTCATCACGTAACGACCAAATGGTTTTACGTCTGCAAGCAATGGAACCTTAGAGCCGATGCGATGGAAATCATCCATACTCAAATCGACGCGAGCTTCATGTGCGATTGCAAGCAAATGCAAGACGGCATTTGTCGAACCACCGAATGCCATAACAACAGCAATCGCGTTTTCGAGTGATTGCTTGGTGATGATGTCGCGGGTTGTGATTCCTTGACGGATGAGATTTACAACAGCTTCACCTGATGCAACTGAAAAACCGTCGCGTCGACGATCCACAGCTGGTGGAGCTGCAGAACCTGGAAGTGACATACCCATTGCTTCTGCAGCTGATGCCATGGTGTTTGCGGTGTACATACCACCACAGGCACCTTCGCCTGGGCAGATAGCGCGTTCAATTGTGTCAACATCTTCTTTGGACATCATGCCGCGGCTGCATGCACCGACTGCTTCGAATGCGTCGATGATCGTGACATCACGGTTTGAACCATCAGACAAAGTTACGTTGCCAGGCAAGGTTGAACCTGCGTACACAAAAACACTTGCAACATCGATGCGAGCCGCAGCCATCAACATACCTGGGAGCGACTTATCGCAACCAGCGAAGTTGACCATGCCATCGAGACGTTCTGCTTGCATCACTGTCTCGACTGAGTCAGCAATGATTTCGCGGCTCACGAGGGAGAAGTGCATACCTTCGTGACCCATGGAAATACCATCAGAAACAGAGATTGTGCCAAACTGCAATGGGAAACCACCAGCTTTGAAGACACCTTCCTTTGCTGACTCCGCAAGACGTGCGAGTGACAAGTTGCATGGAGTGATTTCGTTCCATGAAGATGCGATTCCGATTTGTGGTTTAACCCAGTCCTCATCCCCCATACCGACTGCGCGGAGCATTCCACGCGCTGCGGTGCGCTCCAAACCATCAGTGACAATGTTGCTGCGGGGTTTCATGTTGGTCATGGCGCAATCTTAGACAGTCACGTACGTTGAGCAGGTTGGGAGTTTGGGCTGCCTAGACTCACCTCACGAAAGAGGTGCGAATGTCTAAGCCACTCCCTGAGATGCCGCTAGTCGATGCGGTTCTCGCTGCACGCGCGGCAGGAATGCGTCCGCTTCAGATTCCCGGCCACAAATGGCGGTACCGCGAGTCCACCTCTACTAATCCGCTTGGCTTTGAGTTCATGCACCAACTCCTGCGCGACGACATTCCGCTCCAAGGCGGAGCGGACGACAATGCGTTTACTGGTGGACATTTGGTTGCGGCCGAAAAGTTGTATGCCGCAGCAATTGGCGCTTCGCACACACGATTCTTGGTCGGCGGATCTTCACAAGGCAACATCGCTGCATTTCTCACCATCGGTGGCGATGGCACTCGAGTTGCCGTGGATCGCACAAGTCATCGCAGCGCATTAGCCGGTTTGGTTTTGAGCGGCGCAATGCCAGCGTGGATCAACCCTGAGATTCATCCTGAGTTTGGCATTCCCGTGGGCATGCCAGCTTCAGCACTCACTGGAGTTAGTGATGTCGCTGCAGCCTTCGTCACTTCGCCCTCCTATGTGGGAACCATCAGTTCGATCGCACCTTTAAGTGCAGCCGCACATGCGGCTGGTTTTCCACTCGTCGTAGATCAGGCGTGGGGTGCCCATCTTGATTTTGGAGTTCCTTGTTATGTGAATGCACTTCGCCAAGGTGCCGATGTGGTGGTGACGAGTGTCCACAAAGGATTGATGGGATACACCCAAACCGCAACCATCTCAACCAATTCCCAACTCATTGATGCTGCTCGACTCGATAGAGCTGTAGACACCACCGCTACCACTTCCCCATCGGCAACTCTGCTCGCCACAATTGATGGCACTCGGGCAGCGCTCGAAATGGATGGCGGCGCTGCTCTCGATCGTGCAATGACAGCCACTGCGGCCGCCCGCGCAGTAATCGCTGCGACTCCCGGTGTAGTGGTGATCGATGAATCAACTGCTGGGTGTGCAGTCGATCCACTCAAAATCACCTTGTGGCTGGCTCGCACCGGAGTGACAGGTATTGCTTTGGCCACTGCATTGTGGGAATTGGGCCATGGGGTTGAGAACGCGGACAATGACACCATCGCTATGACTGTGTCGTTATCAGATGATCCAGCTTTTGTTGCAGAGATTGCTCAGACTGTTGTGAGACTGATCGAAAAACTTCGGTCACAACCTCGCGAACCAATGCCAAGTGCGGTGTGGGGTGTACGACCACAAGTGATCATGACACCGCGAGCGGCAGTTTTTGCCAAACGTCGTCGCATTGCATTGACGGATGCCGCCGGTGAAGTCAGTGCCGAACAGTTTTGCCCGTACCCACCAGGGGTTCCACTACTAGGGCCAGGCGAATTGGTCACTCAAGAACTCATCGAAGCCATCACATTGGCTGGAACTTTGGGTCGAGTCGCCTATTGCTCCGATCCAACTTTGCAAACAATTGAAGTTGTGTCGCAGTAGCTTTTATCGATTTATCGGGATTGTCTGAAATATCCTAGTTCTATGCGCGCCGTAAAACCCTTAGTCATCGCACTTATAACTCTCAGTGGCATCGGGTTGGTTGCATATATGTTGACGAAACCGGTTGTTGCTGCACAGCCAGACATCACGCCAAGTGCAACTCCAACCTCGTCCACTGATACACGGCCAGGAACAGGTTTGTTCGCTGCAATATCTGTTGATATCGATTTAAGTGACGATGTACAAAACACCATCGATGTTCGTCAGCACTCCGTAGAAAATGATTTGATGGCCAGTGGTTGTTTTGCTGCAACCGAAGTGGTGTATCTCGGTCGCGGTGGCGAAGACATGCCACTTGGAAATATCTACCGTTGTTCTGAAGCAGTGTGGAATGCATCCTCAATTGCTCAACCCGCAAAAGTAATTATGAGCAACGGCGCAGACGCGATCATTTTCGTTGCAAATCCAGCGGCTCCACTCGAAGAAATTTCACCAGTCGAAGCCGAATACAACGAAATCTTTAATTTGTTGCAACAGTCTGACATCTACAAATTTCAATAGGTTTACATCAAAAAGGGTTTGATATCGCGCGATATCAAACCCTTTTTGTTATGACGTAATTATTCTGGTGTGACTCCGAGTTTTTCGAACAACAATTCGCGAACGCGAGCTGCATCTGCTTGACCACGAGTTGTTTTCATGACAGCACCAACGATTGCGCCTGCAGCTGCATGTTTTCCATCGCGAATCTTGTCTGCAACATCTGGTGATGCAGCAAGTGCTTCGTCGATAGCAGCCAACAACGGGCCGTCATCGGACACAACAGCGAGCCCACGAGCTTCGACAACTGCATCCGGTGAACCTTCACCATTAACAACTCCTTCGATGACAACTCGTGCGAGTTTGTCATTGAGTTTGCCGTCTTTGATAAGTTTTTCAACCTGAGCAATATCTGCTGGCTTGATAGGCATTTCGATCAACTCGAGTGACTTTTCATTTGCCAGACGAGCAAGTTCACCGAGCCACCATTTGCGAGCAGCGACCTGATCCACACCGAAAGCAATAGTTTCTTCGACGAGATCGAGTGCGCCAGCATTGATCACAGATGACATGTCGTGATCGGTAATTCCCCAAGCAGCCTGCAAACGGGTACGACGGACGGCCGGGTTTTCTGGCAAAGATGCCCGGAGTTCTTCAACCCATTCACGTGAAGGTGCGATTGGAACTAAGTCAGGCTCTGGGAAGTAGCGGTAATCCTCAGCTTCTTCCTTTGAACGGCCTGGTGTCGTAACACCAGTGTCTTCGTGCCAGTGGCGGGTTTCTTGTTTGATAGTTCCGCCAGCTTCGAGCAATGCACTTTGACGAGTGATTTCGTAGCGCACTGAACGTTCCACCGAACGAAGTGAGTTGACGTTCTTGGTTTCGGTACGAGTACCGAATGGCGCAGTTGCACCACGTCGAAGTGAAAGGTTGACGTCACAACGAAGTGAACCTTGCTCCATACGAACATCGCTGACTTTGAGTGAACGCAAAATGTCGCGCAATGCAGCTACGTAAGCCTTTGCAACATCCGGTGCGTACTTGCCTGCACCTTCGATCGGCTTTGTAACGATTTCGATAAGTGGAATACCAGCGCGGTTGTAATCGAGCAATGAGTAGTCAGCGCCATGAATACGTCCGGTGGAACCACCTTGGTGGCTGGCCTTACCGGTGTCCTCTTCCATATGTGCACGCTCGATACCAACGCGGAAAGTTTTCAAACCTTCTTCGGTTTCAACATCAACATCAAGGTAACCATCAAAACAGATTGGTTCGTCGTATTGAGAAGTCTGAAAGTTCTTTGGCATATCTGGGTAGAAGTAATTCTTGCGAGCGAATCGGCACCACTCAGCAACTGAACAGTTAAGCGCCAAGCCAATCAAGATTGCTGCTTCAACACCTTTGCCATTGACGACAGGAAGTGCGCCAGGCAAACCTAAACAAACAGGACACACCTGAGTGTTTGGTTCAGCACCAAAAACTGTTGGGCAACCACAGAACATTTTGGTGTTGGTGTTGAGCTCAACGTGCACTTCGAGGCCCATGACCGGATCGAAAATTGCAAGCGCTTCGTCGTACTCGAGTACGTCTTCGGTTACGTGTGAACTCATAATGCTTGCACTTCCTCGATGAGTAGGTGTCCCCACTTGTCTTTCAATGCGGCTTCAATTGCAGCACCTACGTTGTACAAACGATCATCACCCATTACTGGCGCAATGATCTGCATACCAACAGGCAGTCCATCTTCTGGAGCAAGGCCAATTGGCAGAGACATTGCGGCATTACCTGCGAGGTTGACCGGAATGGTCGCAACGTCGTTGAGGTACATAGCTAGAGGATCATCAACCTTGTCGCCGATTTTGAATGCGGTGGTTGGTGCGGTTGGTGAAATCAAAACATCCACAGATGCGAATGCCGCTTCGAAGTCGCGTGAAATCAAGGTGCGAACTTTTTGAGCTGATCCGTAGTACGCGTCGTAATAACCACTAGACAATGCATAGGTACCAAGCATGATGCGTCGCTTTACTTCTGCACCGAATCCTTGGTCGCGGGTAAGTGACATGACATCTTCAACACCAAGTTTTCCATTGTCACCGGCACGCAAACCAAAACGCATACCGTCGAACTTGGCGAGGTTAGATGAACATTCACTTGGAAGAATCAAGTAGTACGCACCGAGTGCATATTCGAATGATGGGCAATCGATTTCAACAACTTCTGCACCGAGTGATGTCAAAAGTTCAACTGTTTCGTTGAATCGTTGCTGCACACCTGCCTGGTAGCCCTCGCCACCTAGTTGTTTGACCAAACCAATACGCATTCCTTTGACATCTGCTTTTTTGGCAGCTGCAACAACATCTGGAACTGGTTGGTTGATCGAGGTTGAGTCATGTGGATCGTGTCCAGCAATCGCTGCATGTAACAATGCAGTATCAAGCACTGTACGTGCGCATGGACCTGCTTGATCGAGTGAAGATGCAAGTGCAACCAAACCGAATCGTGAAACAGCACCGTATGTTGGTTTGACACCAACTGTTCCGGTGACTGCGGCAGGTTGACGAATCGATCCACCAGTGTCAGTTCCGATTGCCAGTGGCGCTTCGAAAGCGGCAAGAGCTGCGGCCGA
>JBEBBR010000088.1:0-6171 GCA_041158285.1 Actinomycetota bacterium | reverse complement strand
GAAGTTGTTCCGACCTGTGCACCCAACTTGGCGTCCTTGAGTTCAGCCAAAGTGGTTGCGCCATCTAGCTTTGAACCCTTGATGGTGATGACTGCCTGGTTGACGTCGTAGTAGCCTGAAGAGAAATCAACAGCTTGCTTACGTTCATCGGTGATTGAAACTTGGTTGATGTCGAAATCGAATGCTTTTTCGCCTGGTGCAATGACAGTGCTGAATGGTGCAACAGTCCAGACAACGTCACTTGCTTCGAAACCAAGCTGCTTTGCAACTGCGTAGGCAACTGCAGATTCGTAACCTTCGCCGTTGCTTGGGTCATCGTTTGAGAACCATGGGCCGTATGCAGGTGAGTCGGTGCCGATGGTGATTTTGCCAGCGGTGAGGGTGCTGAGGTTTTCAACAGCACAGGTGTCTGGGCTGGAAGATTCAGCGGCATTGTCAGAAGCTGGAGCACATGCGGTTACCAAAATGGCAAGGGCGCTTGCTGCAACAGCGGCGGTTAGACGTCGAGCGTTGATCATCTCGAACCTTTCATCAGGGGTGAGTGGGTGGTATGTGGCGCAGGCTAGGCAAGCCATCTGAAGTCAGGCATCTCGAGACCACAATCGGTTGATTGTTGAACGCTGACTGCAAACAATCCGCAATAGTGTGGCAATCTTTAGCCATGATCGCGATCCGAGTGCCGATTCGAGTGCGTCCCGGTGCTGGGCGGCACAAGGTCGGAGGCAGTGCCGGCGATCCACCTCGATTGTTGGTGGCTGTGTGCAGTCAGGCGGTTGATGGCAAAGCGACTGAAGCAGCGCTCAGCGCTGTCGCGGAAGCCGTAGGGGTCAAACGGCGTGATGTGAGCCTCGTTAGCGGCACCACCTCACGGGATAAATTGGTGGAGATCCAAGGGGATGTGGTCGAACTGTCTGCGGCTGTTGAACGCTTGATGAGCGTCTAAAACAGGCCTCTGATGAACCCGCAGTCGGGAGATTGTGCGGGAAATATGCCCGCTTTGTGGGGAAAATACTGTGCGTTGCCTCGTTATGCGGCGAGCCTGATTGCCCTAAACCGCTTAGACACCTACTCTGCGCCCGCAATAGACCGTTTGGATGGACGGACAACGACTGCCCAAAAAATGGGTTTGTCGAATGCGAATAGAGGTACGGAAACGATGGCTACGGCTAAGAAAACCGCCCCCACAAAAAAGGCTGCCCCTTCTCGTGCCGCCTCCGTATTCAAGAAAGCCGCATCGGCTGTGAAAAAAGCCACCTCTAAGAAGCCAGATCCAAAGAAGCCAGATCCAAAGAAGCCAGCCGCTCCAGCCAAACCAGCTGTCAAAGCGGCTCCTGCGAAGAAGGCTGCGCCTGCCAAGAAAGTTGCTGCGGTCAAACCAGCTGTGAAGAAGGCAGCACCAGCGAAGAAAGCTGCTCCTGCGAAGAAAGCGGCTCCGGCCAAAAAGGCCGCTCCTGCTAAAAAAGCGGCTCCGGCCAAAAAGGCCGCTCCTGCTAAAAAGGCTGCGCCTGCGAAGAAAGTTGCAGCACCGAAGCCAGTAGCAAAGAAGGCTGTTCCAGCAAAGAAAACTGCAGTGGCAAAACCAGCTGTCAAAGCCGCTCCAGCCAAAAAGGTTGCACCCGAAAAGAAGGTTGAACCAACTAAGCCAGCAGTTGCTGTCGAAGTTGAAGAAGTCATCGAACCCACTGTGAAGCCTCGCGGCCGCAGCAAAGCACCTCTCAACCCAGAAGACATTCCTCCTCCAGTGCCGCTACTTCATCAGTCTGGCATTGAGGTTCCAAAAGCGATGGCACAACCTGATAGCCGTCCAAAAGAAAAAGCTCGCGTCCAAGATGATGATTCAATGTGGACTGGTGCCGAACTCAAGGCAATGCGAGTTCGATTTGAACGCGATCTCACTACCCGCCGCGAACATGTTGCCAACAGCAAAGCTGATCTTGAACAACTCATTTCGTTCACCGATGATGGTGCTGGCTCTGAAACTGCAGACACCGGCAACACCACACTCGAACGTGAAATGTTGATTTCAGTTGTCGAAAATGCAGAGGCAAACGTGGAGCAGACCCTCCAGGCTTTGGCTCGCCTCGACAACAAGACCTATGGTCTGTGCGACAACTGTGGCAAGTCAATTGGCAAACTGCGTTTGCAGGAGGCCTACCCATATGCAGTTCTGTGTATTGCATGTAAAGAAGCCGAAGACAAACTCAACTAATTTGTTGAAAGTATTTGGCATCAGCTTTTTCTCGTAGGCTTGCCTCATGTCTTCCCGAGGAACCCGTATCGTGCTGCTTGTTGCGGCTGTTGTGGTTTTCCTTGATCAGCTGACCAAACAATGGGTGACTCGCAGTTTGGAACTAGGGGAGAGCCGAGAAATTATCGGCAGCATTCTCAAACTGCATTTGATTCATAATCCTGGTGCTGCCTTTAGTTTCCTTACCGGCTCCACCTGGGTATTCACGATTCTGGCGGGTGTAGTCAGCATTGTGATCGTGACTCAGGCGCGCAAAATCACTAACACATATTGGATGTATGCGGTCGGTGGTGTCCTCGGTGGCGCACTCGGTAACTTCATCGATCGACTCACCAACGTTCCTGGTTTTGGCATTGGACATGTCATCGACTTCATCGAAGTTCCATACTGGCCAATTTTCAATATTGCGGATTCATCAATTTTTGTTTCTTCTATTTCATTGGTGTTTTTAACCTACAAAGGAATCACCATGAATGGACTTACCCATAAATCACACGGAGCAAGCGCAGCCCATCATGAGTGAATATCGATCCATCAACGTTCCTGAGGGAATGGCTGGTGAACGTCTTGATGCAGCAATGGCTCGCATGTTTGGAGTTTCACGTACCAAAGCTGCAGACCTCATTGATGCTGGCCATGTTCAGGTGAATGCAAAGAAACCAATTCGCAGTGATCGTGTTGCCGAAAATGATTTCCTCGAAGTGACGTTCCCGCCGGTTGTGGACTCTTTAGAGATTCGCGCCGAGTTGGTTGAAGGAATGACTGTTGTCTATGACGATGATGATTTCTGTGTCATCGACAAACCAGTCGGCGTTGCGGCCCATCCATCCCAGGGGTGGGAAGGTCCAACAGTTCTCGGTGGATTAGCAGCTTTGGGATATCGCATCGCAACAGGTGGCGCTCCGGAACGCCAAGGCATTGTGCATCGACTTGATGTTGGAACCACTGGACTCATGGCCGTGGCCAAGAGCGAATGGGCCTATTCACACATTAAGCAACAATTTAGAGAACGTTCAGTAATTAAGGTGTATCACACGTTGGTTCATGGGCGGCTAGATCCGCTCATCGGTTCCATTGATGCGCCCATTGCCCGTCATCCGCACCATGATTTCAAGTTTGCAGTCATGGATGGTGGCCGCGACTCTGTAACGCATTATGAAACTCTCGAGGCGATGGCACATGCATCTTTGCTCGAGGTGCATCTCGAAACTGGTCGTACTCATCAGATCCGTGTTCACATGTCAGCGATGCGCCACCCCTGTGTTGGCGATTTGATGTACGGGGCAGACCCAACCCTCGCCAACAAACTTAAACTCGAACGCCAGTGGCTCCATGCCTGCGAGCTCGAGATCGAACATCCTTCAACCAATCAGCGGATGCGTTTCACATCCCCTTATCCAGCTGACTTGCAAAGAGCGCTCGACGCGATTCGGGAACTGTAAAAACTCAAGATTCAGTTAAGAATCTGTGCAGCAAGGGTCAATTGCGCTAAAACCAGCGGGAATTCCTGCGCAAGTCACAGCGTTTACCTACAATGAACCCATCCTCCTGACCCTCAGGTGGACCAAAAAAGGAGCATCATGGCCAACCCAGTGTTGACTAGAAGTTTGAACAGTATTCATGGCGAGACCAGCGCCGCTGGCATCGAGATTCCACATCTCGCAGCCGACCGTATGACCGTCGAAGGCACCATGGCTCGAACACTTCAGTTGTTCGTTTTGCTACTCCTCACCGCGACCGCAACCTGGGTCAGCGGATTAGCAATCCTTGCCATCCCTGCAATGTTTATTGGTCTCGGTCTTGCACTATGGGCATCCTTCTCACGCACAGTTCGTCCAGGCGTGATCGTTGCGTATGCAGCAGTCGAAGGTGTCTTCCTCGCTGGCCTTTCACAGCTATTTGAAATGGCTTACCCAGGCATCGTGATGAATGCGGTTATCGCAACCCTCGCGACAGCTGGTGCAATCTTCTTCGCCTACAACCGTGGGTTGATCAAGGTCACCAACAAGTTCCGTCAGATGATGATGTTCGCCCTCATCGGTTACATGGGCTTCGGTCTCATCAACCTTGGTGTGAGCATGTTCACCGGCAACAGCGTCTACAACTCATCTTTCGGATGGATTGCCGCTCTCATCGGTGTCGGAATTGCCTCATTCACGCTCATCTTGGACTTGGCTGACATCGAAGAAGGTGTCGGAATGGGAGCACCTAAGGACACAGAATGGCGTGCAGCCTTCGGTTTGATGGTGTCCCTCGTGTGGATGTACACCGAAATCCTGCGCCTACTTGCAATTTTGCGCGGCGATGATTAACAATAGGAACTAGAAACAAAAGCCCCTGTCCGATCGGCAGGGGCTTTTGTCTTACTTCTGTTTAATTTTGAGGTCTACGCAGAGCCATTCGCCTGGGTGGTCTGACTTCAAGTAGATATCGTCACATTCCGAAGCTGCCTTCACGACGTCGGTGGTGACGAAAAGGGCGAGCGGATTGCTACATTCGATAGGGTTGAAATTGGATTCCCCATCGAGGAACCAGCAGGCTCCCACAGCATTAACATCGGGTGCATTGGCCTTCTCCTGCTCCTGTCGGAATCCTAAATAGGCCGCAATGAGCAAGATGATCGCGATTGCGATACCCAAAATCGTGAGGTTTCGTTTGGCTTTGACAGCTTTTTCGGCGCTTGGCACAACTTCTTCAGTAGACACCTGAACTCAATTCTTCCTGGGATGCAATCTCGGGGGAGAAGTTTGCACACATAGGGCGGTGGGTCAAACCACACGCCCAAGCACGTCCCCGCAGATGTCCCTCGTGACGGGTAAGGTTCGCGTTACCGCCGAGGCATTTTCTGGCGGTTTACCGTGTGGAGGAGACGCCGTGGCAGGCCTTGAGGACAATTTCGTCCACCTCCACGTACATACCGAGTACTCCATGCTCGATGGACATGCAAACGTCAAGAAGCTTTTCGCTGAAGCTGCCCGCATGGAAATGCCAGCCATCGCTATGACTGATCATGGCAACCTCTTCGGAGCCTTTGATTTTTACAAAGCCGGAAAAGCCGCAGGTGTAAAACCCATCATTGGCATTGAGGGCTATTACATGCCTGTCGGCAGTCGCTTTGATCGCGGACCTTTCGAATTCGATGCAGCTGGCAGTGGAAACATCGAAGACGGTGCCACGAGCGGTGTCGGCAAACTGAATTACACCCACATGACAATGTGGGCGGAGAACACCGAGGGTATGCACAACCTGTTTCGCATTTCCTCACTTGCCTCCCTCGAAGGTCAATACGGTAAGTGGCCGCGCTTTGACCGAGATTTGCTCGACAAATATGGCAAAGGTTTGATTGCGACTACCGGATGTCCATCAGGTGAAGTTCAAAAATGGCTAACAGCCGGCAATTACGAACGTGCTCGGCAAGCGGCTGCGGATTACCGTGACATTTTTGGCAAAGACAATTTCTTTTGCGAAATCATGGATCATGGAATCGAAGTCGAACGAATCGTTAAAGCCGACCTACTTCGTCTGGCCAAAGATCTCGGACTTCCACTCGTTGCAACAAACGATCTTCATTACGTTCGCGCTGAAGATGCTGCGGCACACGATGCGTTGCTGTGTATCCAGACTGCAAGCAATCTGAGTGATCCAAAACGTTTTCGATTTGATGCCCAAGATTTCTATCTCAAGTCATCGGCCGAGATGCGCAATGTGTGGCGTGATTATCCGGAGTCATGTGACAACACACTGCTTATCGCCGAGCGATGCAACGTCGAATTCGAAGAAGGTCGCGACTTACTTCCACGCTTCGATGTGCCAGAAGGTAAAGACGAAAACACCTACCTTGCAGAGCAAGTGACAGCTGGACTCAATAAGCGTTTTGCAGTCTTGGGTCGCGAAATCACACCTGAGTATCACGAACGAGCGGC
>JBEBBR010000087.1:0-3883 GCA_041158285.1 Actinomycetota bacterium | reverse complement strand
GAGGTCTAGGAGGTTTCCCGCGTGGGTAAGCAGCAATTGGCGTCGACAACTCCTGTCGGCGGTCGCAGCCCGATCAAACTCGCGTGGGATCGTTTCCGCCACAACAAGCTGGCGATGTTCGCCCTCTTCCTCTCCATCATCATCTTCATCATCGCATTCTCCGCACCTCTCATTACGGGAGCCATGGGACTTGACCCATACTCCCGAGACAAAACCGCCATTGACCTCGAAAACGTTGGTCTGCCACTTGGCCCATGGGCAGGTGCTTCTCTAGAGCATCCCCTCGGTGTTGAGCCAGGAACCGGCCGTGACCTTTTCGCACGTTTGCTGTTCGGTGCTCGCATCTCTTTGACTATTGCCACCATCACTTCCGTCTTCGCAATCGGTTTGGGTCTGATCGTCGGTGTTGTCTCTGGCTATTTCCGCGGACGAGTTGATGCCACCATCGGTCGAGTCATCGACTTCCTCTTGGCTTTCCCGAGCTTGTTCTTGATCATCGCATTGTCACGTCCAATGGCTGACCGTTTGCAAGCATGGCTTGGCATCGAAGATCGCAATACAGTCACTGTTGTTTTGCTGATTATTTTGTTGTCGTTCCTCGGCTGGGCGGCAATGGCACGTTTGATTCGCTCCGAAGTTCTTTCACTTCGTGAACGCGAATACATCTTGGCTGCCCAGTCACTCGGTGCCAGCAACTTCCGCATCATCTTCAAAGAACTTCTGCCATCACTGTGGCCAAAGGTCATTATCTTCTTGACCCTTTCACTTCCAGGCTTCTTGACCACCGAAGCAGTGCTCTCCTTCCTTGGTGTTGGTATTCAGCCACCAGCACCAACCTGGGGTGTCATGCTTTCTGACGCGGTCAACTACACCTTCGTAGTGCCGGCATATTTCTTCTTCCCAGGCATGACCCTGGTCGTCATCGTCACAGCACTCAATGTTGTTGGCGCTGGTATTTCTGATGCCTTCGATCCGAAGCTTGAACGAAATACCTAAACCCAAGTTTCTGAGTTCGTACGACTCAGAAAAGTTCGGTGCGCAACGGTCGAGTGCATCGAGCAAAGAGTGATCACAACCGTGATCACCCAGACAAAGGAGAACCAATGATTCGCAAGAGCACCGGGCTTAAGCTCGGCGTTGCGGTTGCTGCTTCTGCATTGCTTCTTTCAGCATGCGGTAACAGCAATAGTGGCCCACAGGCTGGCGGAACTCTGACCTTGCTTACCCAAGCAGAGCAGATCCTTCACCTCGATCCACAACGTAACTACACAGGTGCGGACCTAGCATTCGCTAACACCTACCTACAGCGTTCACTCACCGCCTACGCTCCAGCAGCTGGCACTGACGGAACCGCCCTCGTTGCTGACCTTGCAACTGACACTGGTACCCCAAGTGCAGATGCAAAGAGCTGGTCCTTCACCTTGCGTGATGGCGTCACCTACGAAGATGGCACCGAAATCACCTGTGAAGATGTTAAGTACGGTGTTTCCCGTATCTTCGCAACCGACATCATCGTTGATGGCCCAACATATGCAATCTCAATGTTGGATATCCCAACCAACGAAGATGGCAGCAGCGCCTACAAGGGTCCTTACACCGGTGAAGGCCAGGATCTTTACGATCAGGCTGTTACCTGTGAAGACAAGACCATCACCTTCAAATTGAAGAACCCAGTCGCTGACTTCAACTACACAGTGACCTTGCTTGCGTTCTCTCCAGTGCCAGCAGCTGCTGACACCAAAGAGGCATACGACGACAAGCCAATCTCATCAGGACCATACAAGATTGAGACCTACACCAAGGGAACTGAATTGGTCTTGGTTCGCAATGACAAGTGGAGCAAGGATTCAGATCCATTCCGCAAGGCATTGCCAGACAAGATTGTTATGAAGTTCTCACAGGATCCAGAACTCGTTGACGAAGCAATCATCAACGGCACTGGCGACGGTGAAACCGCAATTGGTATCGACCACGTATTGCCAACCAACTTGGCTAAGGTCTTCAATGACGAAGCTTTGAAGGATCGCCGTCTTAACGACTACGACCCTTACGTCACCTACACCGCGTTCAACGTGAGCAAGCTTTCTTGCCTCCAGGTTCGCCAGGCTATGTTCTACGCACTTGACCGCGAAGCACTTCGCGTTCTTGCAGGTGGCGCACAGTTCACCGGTGACTACGCAGACGGCCTCATCAAGCCAGCTGTTCTTCCAACTGACTACAAGGAAATCACTGGTTACGAAGATGCACTTCCAGGTGGAAATGTCGAAAAGGCAAAGTCACTTATGGAAGAAGCAAAGACCGTTTGCCCAGATGTCTACAAGAAGGCAACTGAAACTGGTCTCGTCTTCGACACCACCAACACCCCAACCAACCAAAAGGGTGTTGCAATTTGGGTTGACTCACTTGCCAAAGCTGGCATTGTTATCAAGCCAAACTTGATCGAACCTGGTCAGTACTACGGTGTTGTTCTTAACCCATCACAGCAAGGCGACTTGTCACGTGCAGGTTGGGCAGCTGACTGGTTGAACGCATCAACCGTTATCCCTGAACTCGTCGGCGACGGCGGCTTCAACCTCACCCGCAACCAAGAAGATCCTGCTTACGCAGCCTTCGCAGAGCGTGTATCTGCCAACAAGGCAAACACCGACCGTGCTGCACAGGGTGCTGAATGGGCTGCTTTGAACCAGTATGCAATGGATCAGATGTGGGTTCTCCCAGGTGTGTTCTCCAAGGCACAGTTCATCTGGGGTAAGAACGTCTCTGGCGTTTACCTCTGGGCTCCATACGGCTGCCCTGGCTACAACGACATTGCTGTTGCTAGCTAAGTAGTTCGAACCAAACGGTGGGCTCACTTGCATCCGCAGGTGAGCCCACCACTTCGAAAGGGAATTAACCATGGGCCGGTTCATCGCGAGACGAGCTGCATACACACTGGTGTTGCTGCTTGTTATTAGCGCTGCGACTTATTTCATTTTTGCAATGCTTCCAGTCGACCCTGCACTGCTTACGTGCGGTAAAAACTGTAAGCCAGAATTGATTGAAGCCAACCGTCATCGTCTGGGTTATGACCTGCCGATTTATCAGCAGTACTGGGAGTTCCTCAAGGGAATTTTCATTGGCCGTAGTTACGGTTCTGGCACAGCAGTCTTTACCTGTGCAGCACCAGCTCTTGGCTACTCTTTCTACAAAGGTGAATGTGTCACCACTTTGATCACTGACGCAATGCCAGCCACCATCTACCTTGCGGTCGGCGCCGTAACCCTTTGGGTCGGAACCGGTATCTTGCTTGGTATCTGGGCTGCTCGTCGTCGTGGCGGTGCAGCTGACCACACCATCAACATTCTTACTGTGATTGCAACTTCTCTTCCAACCTTCCTTACAGGTCAGCTGATGCTCGTGTTTATCGTGGCTCGCTGGGAATTGCTTCCATACCCTGACTACACCCCACCAAACGAAGACATCATCGCCTTCCTTACGACAATGATTTTGCCGTGGATCACGTTGGCTCTTCCAGGTCTTGCGTTGTATGCAAAACTCACACGCAACTCAGTCCTCGAAACCAGCGGTGAAGATTATGTTCGTACCGCACGCGCTAAAGGTTTGTCTGAGCGAGTGATTATGCGCAAACACACTTTGCGTCCAGCGCTTTCACCACTCGCCACACTCGCAGCAATGGACCTTGCGTTCATGCTCGGTGGCGCGATCATCACTGAGAAGATTTTCGGTATCCCAGGAATTGGTCGCCTTGCAATTCGATCCGTAGTTGATATGGATCTTCCAATCATCGTCGGCACAACCTTGGTTGCCGCAACCATCATTGTTCTTGCAAATCTCGTTGTTGACGTTTTGTATGCAGTTATCGATCCACGGGTGCGTGTCTAAT
>JBEBBR010000086.1:0-6379 GCA_041158285.1 Actinomycetota bacterium | reverse complement strand
GTCAATGGCACTCCCATGAACGAATGGATTGATTTCCATACAAGTCTTGATGGCAAGTCACCTGGTGATGTCGTATCTATCACTGTCAGAACAGCTCAAGGAGATACTCGAACCAGAGAAGTCACCTTGGCCAAGGTCACCTATCCTGAATACGACTCCGATGGAAACCTCACCGGAGCGACCATCACGAGAGGTTTTGTCGGATTGGGACCTTCATATGTGTGGGAGACCCAGCCACTAACCGCAGTCCCTGGTGCGATGTGGAATATGACGACACACGCTGTTGGTGCAATCGTAAATTTCCCACAGAAGATTTTCACACTCGCGCAATCCATGCTCACCGGACAGGATCGTGATCCAAATGGTCCGGTCAGCGTGGTTGGAGTTTCTCGGTTGAGTGGTGAAATCGCTGCGAGTGATCAGCCACTACGCGACAAGGCTTCACAGATCTTGGGGATGGCTGCAAGTCTTAACTTATTCCTTTTCTTATTTAATCTGCTTCCGTTACTGCCACTTGATGGTGGTCATGCTGCAGGTGCAACCTTCGAAGGACTTCGCCGGATGTGGGCAAAACTTCGTGGAAAGTCAGACCCAGGGCCGATCGATATCGCTCGAATGCTTCCTTTGACGTATGTCATGACGTTCATACTTCTTATTAGCGGTGCGATTGTGATCTTCGCCGACATCGTCGATCCCATCTCGCTGCTTGACCTATAACAGGCAATACTTCTCCCATGACTGTTTCGCTTGGAATGCCTGAGATGCCAGCCCCTGTGATTTCACCTCGTCGGCCAACCCGTAAGTTGCTTTTGAAGCACCATTCAAAGCCACTTGAAGTTGGGGGAGATGCACCAGTCAGTGTGCAGTCCATGGCCACCACTCTCACCGCCGATGTGAACTCGACTTTGCAGCAAATCGCAGAACTCACTGCGGCTGGTTGCCAAGTTGTTCGAGTGGCCGTTCCAAGTCAGGACGATGCAGACGCTTTGGCTCAAATTGCCAAGAAGTCAGGTATCCCTGTCATCGCAGATATTCACTTCCAACCGAAGTATGTTTTTGCAGCGATCGAAGCAGGCTGTGCTGCAGTTCGTGTAAATCCAGGAAACATCAAGCAGTTTGATGACAAGGTCAAAGAAATTGCTAAAGCGGCAAAGGATCATGGCACTCCAATTCGTATTGGTGTGAATGCTGGCTCCCTCGATCCGCGACTACTTAAGAAATACGGCAAAGCAACACCAGAAGCATTGGTCGAGTCAGCGCTCTGGGAAGCTAGCCTTTTCGAGGAACACGACTTCCGTGACATCAAAATTTCTGTCAAACACAATGACCCGGTCGTCATGGTGCGTGCATACGAAATGTTGTCCGAACAATGTGACTACCCACTTCACTTGGGTGTGACCGAAGCTGGACCAGCATTTCAAGGAACCATTAAGTCCGCTGTTGCTTTTGGCGCATTGCTATCTCGCGGTATCGGCGACACGATTCGCGTTTCTTTGTCAGCGCCACCGGTTGAAGAAGTAAAAGTTGGTTTGCAAATTCTTGAATCACTCAACCTTCGACGTCGCGGACTCGAAATCGTGTCCTGCCCATCATGTGGTCGCGCTCAGGTTGATGTGTACAAGCTCGCTAACGAGGTAACCGCCGGACTTGAAGGTATGGAAGTTCCACTTCGCGTTGCTGTTATGGGTTGCGTAGTCAACGGACCTGGCGAAGCACGTGAAGCAGATCTTGGTGTTGCCAGTGGAAATGGCAAAGGGCAGATTTTCGTACGAGGCGAAGTAATTAAGACTGTTCCAGAAGCTCTCATTGTTGAAACGTTGATCGAAGAGGCAATGAAGCTTGCAGAGCAGATGACGGACGCCACAGGCGAACCAATCGTCACGGTTTCTTAGTACGCGACATTCGATTCATGGTGAGTGGTTTGCGAGTTCTCGATACTCGCAATTACGTAGAGCTGTCACGTCTGCTCACTACCGGACAACCGCAACACATGTTCGTGCAATCTCGAATTTCAAATCGAGTTATTGAACCAATGCGCAATGGCGGAGAAATCTGGGGATGGTTCGAATCCGAAAAACTGGTGAGCGCACTATTCGTCGGGCCGATCGTGGTTCCAATCGAACTCAACGAGAACGCAGTTCACGCATTCGCACAAAAATTAAGTTTGCTCGGTCGCAGATGTTCATCGATTGTTGGACCACAGTCGGATGTTCAGCGGTTGCATGCGGCGATCGATGGCTGGGGGCAGCCGCGAATAATTCGTCACGAACAACCTTTTCTTACGTTGGATTCACCGATAAAAAGCTTCCCTCGAAAAGATTCCCAACACAATCTGACTATTCGTGCCGCAGGACTAGAGGATCTTGATTCCTATCTCGATGCTTCTATCGACATGTTCACGGGTGAAGTCGGGGTGAGTCCAATCGCTGGTGGTGTTCTTCCGTATCGATCTCGCGTGGAGGACACCATCAGATCTGGCTTGGCTTTTGGTTGGTTCGCACCCGACGGCTCCACCCTGTTCAAACTCGATGTAGGTGCTGTTGTCGGTGATATTTGCCAGCTCCAAGGTGTCTGGCTGACTCCCGAACTTCGTGGCAAAGGGTTATCGCAGCCGCTGTTGAGTCAGGCGATTTCACTCGTGCAATCGCGTATCGCTCCCGAGGTGTGTCTCTATGTAAACAGCTTCAATGAGCCAGCCCTACGCTGTTATCGATCCTTAGGTTTTACCCAAAAAAGCACCTTCACCACGATTTTCTATTAAGGCTCTTCGTCACTCGTTAAGGTTCGCCCTTGAGAGAAGGAGTTCCTCGTGTTGCGGATGTCAACCCTGTTCCTACGCACCTTGCGTGAGGATCCAGCCGATGCCGAAGTGCCAAGCCATAAATTGCTCGTTCGAGCTGGAATGGTTCGCCGCCTAGCACCTGGAGTTTTCTCATGGTTGCCGTTGGGCTACTTGGTGTACCGCAATGTCGAAAACATTGTTCGCGACGAAATGAATAAGGCTGGTTTTCAAGAAGTCCATTTCCCAGCGCTTTTGCCAAAAGAACCATATGAACTCACCGATCGCTGGACGGAGTACGGAGACAACCTCTTCCGTCTACAAGATCGCCGTAAAGTAGATATGTTGCTTGGCCCAACCCATGAAGAAGTTTTCACTCTCATGGTGAAGGGTGAATATTCATCGTATAAAGATCTTCCACTGCGTATCTACCAAATTCAGACGAAGTATCGTGATGAAGCTCGACCACGAGCAGGCATCTTGCGCGGACGCGAATTTGTGATGAAGGATTCGTATTCATTCGATATTGATGATGCGGGTCTAGAAACTTCCTACCTAGTTCATCGTGATGCATACATTTCTACTTTCGATCGACTCGGTATGAGTTATGTGATTGTGTCTGCAATGTCAGGCGCAATGGGTGGATCGAAATCTGAAGAATTCCTCGCAACCACTGAAAGTGGAGAAGACACTTTCGTTCGTTGCCTTGGTTGTGGTTTTGCAGCAAATGTTGAAGCCGTCAACACTTTGGTGCCAGCCCCGCTTTCAATTGCCGATGCACCTGCAGCACATGTGGAAGACACACCTAAGACACCAACGATTGAATCTCTAGTCAATCTTGCAAACTCACGTGATGACCTCAAGCGATCTGATCGCGAATGGGTTGCGGGTGACACTTTGAAGAATGTTGTTTTCAAGTTAAAACAGCCAGATGGCTCAACCACGTTTCTAGCTGTTGGACTGCCTGGTGACCGCGAAGTCGATATCAAACGACTCGAGACCGCGGTACATCCTGCAGAGCCTTCAGTTTTCGAAGAAGCAGACTTTGCTTCACATCCATTATTGAAGAAGGGTTACATCGGCCCACAGATTCTTGGTGAAAAATCTGCATCAGGAATTCGTTACCTAGTTGATCCTCGTGTAGTTGATGGCACTCGTTGGATTTCAGGTGCGAACGAATACAACAAACATGCGTTCGATCTCACTGCAGGTCGAGACTTCGTTGCTGATGGCACGATTGAAGCTGCCGAAGTGCGTGAAGGTGATGGCTGTCCAACGGGTTGTGGTGAAGTTCTTACTGCAGCTCGCGGTATTGAGATTGGGCACATCTTCCAACTCGGTCGTAAATATGCCAAGGCGTTAGATCTCACCGTGCTCGACGAGAAGGGTGAGCGCGTTGTCGTCACCATGGGTTCGTACGGGATTGGTGTGTCGCGTGCAGTGGCAGCAATCGCAGAACAACATCACGATGACAAGGGGCTAATCTGGCCACGCGAAGTTGCACCAGCAGATGTTCATCTGGTTGCAACTGGCAAAGATGATGCAGTTTTTGATGCAGCAGAAACACTCGCCAACGATTTAGAAAAACGCGGAGTGCGTGTTCTATTCGATGATCGACGTGCAGCATCTGCAGGCGTCAAATTCAACGATGCTGAATTGCTTGGTATTCCAACCATTGTGGTTGTTGGAAAACTTCTAGCCGATGGCAAAGTCGAAGTGAAGGACCGCGCTACTGGCGAAAAGGCTGAAGTTGAATTAGCCGCTGCAGTTGATCATTTGGTTGCTGTCGTAAACGCATGACACTGCGGGCAGTAATTTTCGATTGGGGTGGCACCATCACTCCGTGGCATCGCATTGATCTGGAATCTCAGTGGTACGCGTTTGCTCAAAATTACGATCCTGCAAATGCTGCTGACTTAGCCAAGGCTTTGTTTGAGGCTGAAGAAAACAGATGGATGGCGCAACGAGAGACCCGTGGTGGTGAATCGACAGGCGCACTCACTGCAATTCTTGAGTCGTGTGGAGTTGATGTGAATGCTCCACATTTCGAAGATTCTTATGCAAAGTACCTTGAGTTCTGGGAGCCGCACACATTCGCAGATCCAGATGCTCAACCTTTGTTTCGTGCGCTTAAAGAGCGCGGATTGAACATTGGAATTCTTTCCAACACGATGTGGTCCCGCGAGTATCACGAAGAAATCTTGCACCGAGATGGTCTATTGGAATTTGTCGATGGTGGTGTCTATACATCGGAGTTGGCGGTAGCGAAACCGCACAAGGATGCGTTCCTTGCAGCTGTTGATGCAGTCGGAGTGAGTGATCCACGGGACGCAGTCTTTGTTGGAGATAGATTGTTTGACGATATTCATGGAGCTCAAGCTGTTGGTATGCGCGCAATCTTTTTGCCACATTCTGATCACCGAAGCCATGAACTTGTTGAGGTTGAGAATCAACCGGATGCTGTTATTGATCGCTTAGGTGATGTTTTCAACATCGTTCGGGCGTGGCAAAAGTCGGAGTTCAGTTACTAATGGATTCCATCGAACCGTATCTCTGGGTTTTACTCCTCATCGCTGCCGCAGCTGCAGGGTGGATGGATGCCATTGGTGGTGGCGGTGGCTTAATTCAGTTGCCTGCACTTCTCTTGGCGATTCCACCGGCGTTTACTCCGTCGGCGCTAGGCACCAACAAACTGAGCAGCATCATCGGAACTTCAGCAGCAGCGGTGACGTATGCCCGCGAAGTCCCACCGCCCATGAAATCAATTCGACCGATGATGATCGCCGCATTCATCGGCAGTTCAGCCGGCTCTTTAGTTGCAACCTCATTAAACCCCACAGTTTTTCGACCAGTTATTTTTGTTTTGCTGGTTGTGGTGTGGGTGATCACTCTCATTAATCCGACGTCGCGAGTTAAGGCTGTCCTCGATCATGAAACTCCAGAGCACTCGTGGTTCATCCCCATCGTTGCAGGTTTAAGTCTGGGTTTTTACGACGGCGCGATTGGTCCAGGAACTGGCGCATTTCTTTTGATATTCCTTGTGCAGATGCTTGGACTTTCATTCCTACGCGCTTCCTCAAGTGCGAAATTTGTCAACGTCGCCACAAACGGAGCGTCCGTTCTGATTTTCGCTGCCTCTGGTCACATCATGTGGTTCCTCGGAATCACGATGGGATGTGCCAACTTGATTGGGGGAGTGATCGGTTCGCGGATGGCCATTCGATTTGGTTCTGAGTTTGTTCGAAAGATGTTGCTCATAGTTGTAGCCCTCTTGATCGTGCGCCTCGGCTTCACAATTGTGGTTTAGACTCCGCCCCACAACTGCTCGTCCAAATAGAACTCGGGAGTCCATGTGACTAGCCATGCGCAAACTGATGCGCTTTTGCTTGAATTAGCCACGTCCATTGTTGAACCAGCCGGGTTGTACCTCGAAACCATCACTGTTCGTCCTGCTGGACGTCGACTATTGGTTCAGGTTGTTGTGGATAGTGATGGCCCACTAGACCTCGATCTCGTAGCGCGAATTAGTCGTGAACTTGATTTCGAATTAGAAGAGCAAAACATCCTTGGTGAACGTGGCTTCACTCTTGAGGTCACATC
>JBEBBR010000085.1:0-16688 GCA_041158285.1 Actinomycetota bacterium | reverse complement strand
ATATTTCCGGTGGAGTCGCAGGAAATGTTGTACCTGATTCTGCAGTCGTAACAATCAATCATCGATATGCACCTAACCGAACTCCAGAAGAAGCCGAAGCGCACTTACGCGAAGTTTTCGCAGGCTTTGATGTCACTGTGGTTGATAACGCAACCGGTGCCATGCCGGGATTAAGTCACCCTGCTGCGCAATCATTCATCGAAGCGGTCGGTACTGCGCCAATGCCAAAATTCGGTTGGACGGATGTTGCTCGATTTAGTCGACTTGGAGTTCCTGCAGTCAATTTCGGACCGGCCTCTGCAACTTTGGCACATGCTCCAAATGAATATGTGCCGCTGGAACATTTGCACTCAGTCGAAGCGGCACTCACAAAATGGCTGACTAGTTGATGAAAGTTTGTGTGTACTGCTCTTCAAGTGATGCGATTGAATCAAAGTACTTGGAGCTGGCGTCTGAATTAGGACAACGTTTAGTTGCCGACGGACATTCATTGGTAACAGGTGGTGGCGCTGTCTCGATGATGGGTGCAATCGCACGTTCTGTCCGAAGTGCCGGTGGTCACACTCTTGGTGTTATTCCTGAAGCGTTATTGGCATTTGAAGTGGGGGATCGGGACGCAGACGAATTGCTTGTCACCAAAGATATGCGAACGCGAAAAGCTGCAATGGATGAAGCGTCAGATGCATTCATTGCGTTACCAGGAGGAATCGGAACGCTTGAAGAATTGCTCGAGGTATGGACTTCCGCATCACTTGCTATGCACAGCAAGCCAGTGATTGTGCTAGACCCGTGGGGAGATTTCGCACCACTTCGCGAAATGGTGGATCGGCTTCTGCATCGTGGATTTGTCCGGCCGACCGCAGCTCAAGTAGTTCGGTGGTGTGCAACTGTTGATGAAGCGATTGATGCTTTGAGTTTGCCACCAGTGCAAGTGCTTCCACTTGAACATAACGAACGTAGAGATGTTTAGAAATTTCTAATAGATACATAGATGAGCGGCAACCCCAGGGGAGGAGGTTGCCGCTCATCGTTCTATGAAGGAGAAAAGAGACTCACTTGATTTTGTTAAGCGTTGACTTTCTTTGCAGCAGCTTTTTTGGCTGCAGCTTTTTTGGCTGCTGCCTTTTTTGCTGCTAACTTCTTTGCAGCAGCTTTTTTGGCTGCAGCTTTCTTTGCGGCCAACTTCTTTGCAACAACTTTCTGTGCAGCGGTCTGCTTCACTGTGGTTGATGCGGTTGTTGCTGAAGGTGTAGCAGATGGTGCAACGCCTTCTGCAGCTTCATGGGCTGCATGCGCTGCTTCACGTGCAGCCCAAGCTGCAGCGCTCATCACATCAACAGTGCTCACTGTGAGGTTGCCATCAACAACTTCACCACTGATGCGGATGTAATCGCCAACCACGATGTCAGCCAAAGTTGCGGCTACGCCATCGCGAGTAACGGTTGCAGAACCTGGTGTGTATGAAACTGAAGTTCCATCTTCACTGAGAACAGTGAGTGAAGTTCCATCAGTTGCGGATGCGGTACCGAACTGTTCGCGAACCGTGACGAAAGTTCCGTCAGTCTTTTCGAAAACGCCTTCGGAGCTAACGACCTGGCCGCGACCTGCATGAGGTCCATCTACATGGTCACCTTTACCGGCACCTGGTTCGGTACCTTCAACATGATCGCCCATTCCGCGACCGTGACCGCCACCGTGACGTCCGCCACCCATGTCACCTTCAACGTGCACGTCTCCATCAGCTGGAGGAGCAACTTCAGTTCCTGCTGCTTCTGCAGCTTCATGCGCAGCACGATCTGCTTCACGCGCAGCCCAGGTCTCGGCGGAATCGCCATTGAGTTCGGTAACGGTGAGCGCACCATCTACAACAGTGCCAGAGATTCGTACATGATCTCCAACAACAAAGTCGGCCAAGGTTGCGGTTGCGTGCTCACGAGAAATTACGGCTGCACCTGGTGTGTAGGTAACGACAACACCGTTGGTGCTCTCAACAGTGATCGTGGTTGCGTCAACTGCAGTTACAGTTCCGATTTGCTCGCGTTGAGTGCTGAACGTTCCATCAGCATTCTTGACGACACGTTCGGACTGAAGAAGTTTGCCAATGATGTTTTGACCATAGATGCCATGACCGCGACCGTGGCCTCCACGACCTTCATGCATACCTACGACAGAAGAACCAGTGCCGTTGGTAGCGTCGGTTGCAGAAGCTGGGTTGAGGAGCAATCCACCTAGTAGCGCAGTAGTGCCAAGAGCAGCGACGCCAAGAATGGCCGCCTTCTGTCCTTTTGATACTGGATTGTTCATAACTTTTCCTTACTGTTTCGATGACTACCAGTCGAAGTAGTCATCGTGCTGACTCTCAGCGGCCGCTGTTTGGCGACAAGTGGAACTATGAACTAACAATGTCAGGAAGAAACCCGTAAAAAGCCCGTTAAATGTCAGGAGTTGGTCAGGGGAGTTGGTGAATATTCAGCTACTTCTGTGATTGGCCTGTGAGCCGCTTTGAACAGCCTCAAAGCTATGCGCCATGCTTATCTCATGTCGTGGATTTTGTGGCTTCTTGGACTGGCAGTTATTGCCTTTACCGCTCTTGCAGCAACAGGAGCTTTTGGTGAAATGGAATCCGAAAACGAATTGATTTCGCAGGTTCCATTGGACCCTGAAAAAGTTGCGGACATCGCAATTCCTTTATCTTTTATTGGATATCGCAAAGATGTCGTCGATCACATCATTGAAGATCTCACTCAACAAGTCGCACAACTCAAATCAAAATAAAGCATTTCAACAGGCGCAATGACTCGTAGTGGATGAGACTTCGACTATGAGCTCAGCCCACATTTCGTTATCCGTACCTGTCAATGCGAGTGCCGAAACAGTTTTTGCCAAGTTCACCGACTGGCCATCCCAAGGTGAGTGGATGTTCGGCACTCACGTGCATACAACAGCAGCTGGAACTGAGGGTTGGGGTCGCGGTGTTGGTGCGGAGATTTCTGCATTCACTGGATTTTTGAAAATCGGTTTCTGGGACACTATGAAAATCACGCAGTGGCAATCGCCAGTGCGCGTTGATGTACTGCACACTGGCAAAGTTGTTAGAGGAACCGGCACGATGATCGTCGAGCCGCGAAGTGAATCGACTTCAACTTTTATCTGGTCTGAAGACTTAGAACTGCCGCTAGGTGCGGTTGGTGCTTTTGGTTTTGCGATCGTAAAGCCATTGTTTGTCGCGGGAATCAGACACTCACTTACCAAGTTCGCTCGTTGGGTTGAAGCAACTTCGTAACATCCGCTCATGAGTTCTTCCGCAATCACTGGCGCTGATGGCATATCACGCTGCGCCTGGGCGGTGGGGTCGGATGATTACATCGAGTACCACGACACTGAGTGGGGAGTCGCTGTTCGAAATGATCGCGCGCTCTATGAACGTCTCAGCCTCGAAGCATTCCAATCTGGGCTGTCCTGGCTCACGGTCCTTCGCAAACGTGAGGCCTTCCGCGAGGTTTTTGCGGACTTCGACCCTGTGAGTGTGGCCGATTTTGAAGAACCTGAAATCACCCAACTTCTTAGCGATTCACGCATTATTCGCCACCGCAAGAAAATCGAGTCCACGATCGCGAATGCTCAGGCTCTGCTCGCGGCTTGGGATGCACACGGTCACGATTGGCTCACACAAACCTTGCTCGAATTTTCCCCTTCTGAGCGCGAATTGGCCGCCCAAGGCTGGATCCGACCACCTGCACTCCTCAACCAGATTCCGGCCAAAACAGACAATTCAGAGGCGCTTACGAAGCATTTGAAGCAGGCTGGTTTCGTATTTTTAGGCCCAACCACCCTGTATGCGGCTATGCAGGCCACGGGGTTTGTGAACGACCACGTGCTCGGGTGTGACCGCCGCTAGCCAACATTCGGGCGCGGAAGGGTCAATTTATAGGGAATAATAAGCACCCTGCACTCCCTCAAACGGGGTTGCTTCGATGCCTGCCACTCTGTGAGTATCGAAACAGAAGACAAAGGAGTTATTCATGGCTGCGATGAAGCCGCGCACCGGAGACGGCCCAATGGAGGTCGCCAAAGAAGGTCGTGTCATCGTGATGCGGGTGCCACTTGAAGGTGGCGGACGTCTCGTTGTTGCACTCAACTCAGAGGAAGCTGCTGATCTTGGTGCCCAACTTGCACACGTCGCCGCAACCGCTGGACCAACCTTGCGTCCAATCTAAACAATTTTCTTCTCAACTACCCCATTCGCCATGTGCGGGTGGGGTAGTTGCATTCGTGGGGATTGTCAGTGGTCGGCTGGAAGTTCGTAGGAATTCACCACGGCTGCGAGGAGGCCATCGCCCACTGGCAGCAGTGATGGGGTCAGCCGCGGATCGTTACCCATTCGCTGCACTAAAAGTCGTCGTGCCACAGTTGCGGAATCGCGCTGAGCTGGGTCACCAACTTTTCCACCACCGAATGCATCGAGTACCACTACGAGGCCACCGAGTCGAAGTAGGCGAACGGCTTGATCAAGGAGTGGATTGAGATCACTGGCATCGCTTGCAATCACAACCATGTCATACGCACCGTCGGACAGCCTTGGCAAAACTTCTGCTGGGCGACCAGTGATCAGACGAGTGAGATGAAGTGGAATGTCGGCTCGAGTGAAAAGTTCTTTTGCAATTCGATGATGTTCACCATCAACATCAATGCTGGTGATCTGACCATCTTCGGGAAGAGCTTTGACCAGCCATTGAGTGGCACCGCCGGTGCTGGTTCCAATTTCGACAATGTGCTGGGCCTGAATTGCTCGCGCCAAGAATTGCAAAGCGCTTCCGGTGGCAGGACTCACAAAGTGAGCTTTCAATTCAGCACTTCGGCGTCGCGCTTCGATCATCGAAGAAGTTTCGGCACTGAAGCCTTCGGTAAAACTCCATGCGCGAGCATCGGGTGGCTGCGGCAGCCCAGATGTATCGAACGGCATGGAAGCTCCCCTGGAGAGGTTTACGTGTGCTGAATCTAGCTTGCTCCCCTCACGAACGAAGCAATGTGTGAGAAGTGTTAGGAGTTCGTCCACTTTCTGGCAAGTGTGAGGTTTTCGTGAGCGAACCTTCTTGTCACACGGCACACTAAGCCCTATAGCGCAGCATGTTGCTGCACAGAGTTCCGAGAAATTTGCGAAAGGGCGAAAATGTCTGAGTCAGGTTCTGGTTGGCAGTCATCTCAAGATGAATCGGTCGATTCACCAACCCCACTAACCGAGTCAGTCAACGAAGATGCAACTTCGACTACGGGGTATCAAGTTCTTAGTGAGCCACTTCAGAGTCCAAAACCTCGTCGCGTTGCACCACTTCTCATTGTCACGGCGCTTATTGCTGGACTAGTTGGTGGTGTAGTTGGAGATCGTTTGAACTTTGGTGAAAACGGAGTTCTTGGTGGCGTCGTTGATCTGTATCAATCAGATGCAGATACCTCAGCCCGCCCAGATGGATCTATCGCCCAAATCGCAGCAGCTGTCACACCTGGAGTGGTTTCCATTTCCGTTAACACTTCGGCTGGAAGTGGCACAGGTTCAGGTCTCATCATTGATTCATCGGGATACATCATCACCAACAATCACGTGGTGAGTTCTGCTGTATCTGGTGGCGAGATCCTCGTAGACCTCACTGACGGTCGGTCTTTCCCAGCAACAATCGTTGGTCGTAATAGTGCATACGATCTCGCAGTTTTGAAAATCAATGCAACAGATCTGCCAGCGCTCACTCTTGGCAATAGTGATGGACTTGTTGTTGGTGACACCGTGGTTGCAGTGGGTGCACCGTTAGGACTTCAAGGAACTGTTACCACTGGAATCATCTCCGCGTTAAATCGTCCTGTAACTGCTGGTGGTACTGATGACATGTCATACATCAACGCAATTCAAACCGATGCAGCAATTAATCCTGGTAACTCTGGCGGACCTTTGATCAACGCTCAAGGTCAAGTAATTGGTGTTAATTCTGCAATCGCAGTTATCAATAATTCATCAACTCAAAGTGGATCAATCGGACTTGGTTTTGCAATTCCAATCAATGCCGCAAAACGTATTGCCGAAGAAATCATGTCGACAGGCAGTTCTTCTGTCCCAATCGTTGGTGTTCAACTCGATATGAGTTCAACCGCACGCGGTGCGTACTTGGCAAAGGTTGAGCCAAATGGTCCTGCTGACAAAGCGGGTCTCAAGACAGGTGCACTCATCACCAAAGTCGACGGTCGCACAGTCCGTACTCCCGTGGAGTTTGTCGTGACCATCCGCGATCACAAACCAGGTGACACGGTGACTCTGACCACCGAATCTGGTGACACTTTCCGAGTAGTTCTAGGCGCAAAAACCACAGACTCGTAGGCTTATCCCATGCTTGACATCGGGATTGGCGAAATGGTCTTCATGGCCCTCGTTGGTCTTGTGGTTTTTGGCCCAGAAAGATTGCCGCGTTATGCAGCTCAATCTGCAAAATTCCTGCGCCAATTTCGCGAACAGGTGAGCGAAGCGCGTTCAACTTTGATCGATGTTGCTGACGTGGACCCACAGACACTCAAAGATCTACGTGACCTTGATCCGCGACGGGCGCTGAAGGATTCGGTGTCTGATTTGCCGCAGGCGATTGCAGATGCGGATAAAGCGGCACCAAAAAAACCAGCGCCAAAATCGTTACTTGATCCAGATACCACGTGAGGTCGATATGACTGAAGAAAACAATGTACCTAACACTCCACAACGCACTCCACGTGAAGCGACGGTTGCTGTGTTTTTTGGTGCAGTGTTTTTGATCGCAGCGGTCACTGCAATTGTGGCGTTGCTGACGTCAATCTAAGTCGCACACTTACTGCGGTTTACTACGCAATTCTGGCTTGGTCTCAAGACCTGCTAAACCATTCCACGCGAGATTTACCAAGTGGGCGGCGACCTCATCCTTACTTGGTTTGCGAGTTTCAAGCCACCACTGCCCGGTCAGCGCCACCATACCTACGAGCATCTGTGCATAGAGCGGTGCAAGTTTTGGATTGAGTTTGCGCCGACGAAATTCGCTGGCCAAAAGATGTTGAACGCGAATCGCAATATCAGTAATCAAACTACTGAATGATCCACTCGTCATTCCGACTGGTGAATCTCGAACCAAGATGTTGAATCCTTCAGAGTTTTCTTCGATGTAAGTAAGTAGTCCAAGTGCAGCTTGCTCGAGCATCATGCGCGGATGCTGTCCATCGAGAGCATCTTCGATCACATGCAGCAAAGTTGCGATCTCTCGATCCACAATGACTGCATATAGAGCCTCTTTGGCCCCATAGCCTTTGCCGTCGAGCTCGCCGCCTCCAAAATGTTCATAGACCACAGGTTTACTGACGTTGGCTTTTGCTGCGATCTCTTCGACGGTCACAGATTCAAAACCTTTGTTGGCGAAAAGAGTTTTGCCGACCCGAATCAGTTGTTCACGACGTTCGAGTGCACTCATACGTTTGCGGCTGGTTTGGGGAGCCACTGGGCTCACCCGAGTGCGGCGCGGAACATCATCAGGGACTGGCTCGAGGTGTGTGACTGTGCCAGCCATCGAGTGCCTTCTTTCCCATGCAGCGCGCAGAATCTGAATCGTTTCAGGCGTTAACTTACGGTATCGTAGGTACTCGCGTTCACGCTCATGACCATCAGAGTGGAGAATACGCTCTGACTTACGAGAAATCGTGGTCATTCCCTGTTGGTGTAGCGGCAGCACAGCGCCCTTTGGAGGCGCTTGGCGAGGTTCGAATCCTCGACGGGGAGCAGTCTTTTTTGTAATGACGGCTCAGCAAATATCGCGTTAACGCGGCGGGGCGGGGGCATTAAGGTTCGCCTATAGCCCCCAACGCCGAAGAGGAGTCGAACGTGTCTTCACCTTCACGGCCGCTCGCAGTCGGAGCAGTGTTGGTTTTGGCTGCTGGTGAAGGTACGCGAATGCGTTCATCCCTTCCCAAAGTTCTTCACTCAGTTTTAGGTCGCCCGATGGTCGGCCACGTACTTCATGCAGTTCGTCAGATCGATCCACAACTCACTTCAGTCGTCACCGGCGCAGGTCGAGAACAGGTTGAGTCCTGGCTGCATTCGCACCACTCTGAAGTTTCGACGGTGGAGCAGGCCCAACGCCGAGGAACCGGACATGCAGTTCGGATTGCGCTCGAAGCCTTACCTCAACTCGATGACAACACATCTGTTGTGGTTTTGACCGGTGACACTCCATTGCTCACAGGTGACACCCTCGAACAACTTGTCGCACATCATGCCGAACTCAACGCGACAGCGACAGTTCTTACTGCAGAACTTGAAGACCCAACAGGCTATGGGCGAATTGTTCGCGATGCCGACCGCAATGTCTTGAGAATCGTTGAACATAAAGATGCCACTGATGAGATTCGCGCCCTTCGCGAAATCAACAGTGGCATGTATGTTTTTGAAGCAAAAGCATTGCGTTCTGCACTTTCTCACATCACAACAAACAATTCTCAAGGTGAGGAATACCTCACTGATGTGATCGAGATTATTCGCGAGAGCGGTCAGATCGTTGCGGCCTATGTTGCAGGCGACGCCCGTGAAATTTCTGGCGTCAATGATCGTTCACAACTTGCATACGTCTCTGCAGTAATGCGAGATCGAATTAATGATGCGTGGATGCGCGAAGGTGTCACGATCATTGATCCAGCTACGACATGGATCGAATCTGATGTTGTCATCTCACGTGATGTCACCATCGAACCTTCGACGTACCTTCGCGGCCAGACTGCAATTGCAGAAGGTGCAGTTATTGGTCCTGACACAACGTTGATCGACTGTGTTGTCGATGAAGGCGCTGAAGTGTTGCGCTCACATGCAACCCAGGCACACATTGGACCTCGCGCATCTGTGGGACCTTTTAGTTTCCTTCGACCTGGCACTTTGCTGCATGAAGCTGCAAAAGTTGGCGCATACGTCGAAATCAAGAAGTCCATCATTGGTCGCGGTTCAAAAGTTCCGCACCTTTCATATGTTGGCGATGCCACCATCGGCGCCGACACCAACATTGGTGCAGCAACTGTTTTCGTCAACTATGACGGTGTCACCAAACATCAGACAGTTGTCGGCGATGGCGTACGTATCGGTTCAGACTCCATGTTGGTCGCACCACTCACTATTGGTGATGGTGCTTACACCGCGGCCGGCAGTGTGATCACTGACGATGTTCCACCCGGTGCAATGGCGGTTGGCCGTGCACGTCAAAGAAATATTTCTGGATGGGTTCGCTTACGTAGAGCGGGTTCCGTTTCAGATATTGCAGCATCCAAAGCGCAACAATCAACCGAAACCGAAACGGAGTAGCAGTGAGTGGCATCGAGGCACGCACAAGTAAGAAGCTCATGCTTTTTGCAGGACGTTCACATCCAGCATTGGCCGAGCAAGTAGCAGCCGAACTAGATACTGATTTAGTTCCGACCACTGCCTACGATTTCGCTAACGGTGAAATCTTCGTTCGTTTCGAAGAGTCAGTTCGCGGATGCGATGCATTCGTTCTTCAGACTCACAGCTTGCCAATCAACAAGTGGATCATGGAACAACTCATCATGGTCGATGCACTCAAGCGCGCATCTGCAAAACGCATCACAGTGATTGCGCCATTCCTGGGTTACGCACGTCAAGACAAGAAGCACCGCGGACGTGAACCAATCACATCACGTCTCATCGCTGACTTGTTCAAACAAGCTGGCGCTGATCGCATGATGGCTGTTGATTTGCACACTGCACAGATTCAAGGTTTCTTCGATGGACCTGTGGATCACTTGTTTGCACTTCCATTGCTTGCTGCACACATCAAGAAGAATGTAGACACCTCACGCGTGACTGTTGTTTCACCAGATGCTGGCCGTGTGCGCGTTGCAGAGAAGTGGACTGATGTTCTCGGTGCACCTCTTGCCATCATCCACAAACGTCGTGATCCAGACATTCCAAACCAGGTCAAGATGTTTGAAGTTGTCGGTGAAGTTGAAGGACGCATTTGTGTCATCGTCGATGACATGATCGATACCGGCGGCACTATCGCTAAAGCAGCAGAGACTTTGTTTGAGGCAGGAGCTGCCGAAGTTATCGTTGCTGCAACTCACGGCATTTTCTCTGACCCAGCAAAACAGCGTTTGAGTGAATCTCGCATCAGCACTGTTTTGGTCACCGATACTTTGCCAATTCCTGAAGACCGCAAATTCGACAAACTCGTTGTTTTGCCAATTGCTCCATTGATCGCCACTGCGATCCGTGAGGTCTTCACCGAGGGCTCCGTAGCCTCACTTTTCGACTAAAAATGTTGTGTTTGGTGGGTTCGGGGGACCCACCTGCACCGCTTCAAACCCCCTCTGGCAGACTTCGCACGTTCCTCGGCGAGGGTCACTAGACCGTCATCGACGCGGTGGTCGTTCTTTGTGCGCCCCTTGCTGAGTGCACCAACACAACCTCTAGTTTCAGGAGCAAGACCGTGCCACAGATCTCGATCGCAGCAGAGCTGCGCAGCGACTTCGGTAAGGGTGCTGCCCGTCGCCTTCGTCGCGCCGGTCAAGTCCCTGCTGTTATTTACGGTGCTGGTTCAGAGTTGCTTCACGTTGCCGTGGATGCTCATGAACTTGGCAAAGCCGTTAAGCAATCAAACCTCGTTCTCGAAATCACTGGCGCTGGCCAGGGACGTCTCTGTGCACCACGCGAAATTCAGCGTGATGTCGTTCGTCAGATTATCGAACACGTTGACTTCGTTGTGCTTTCAGCTGAAGAAGTCAAGGCCCGTCAGGCCTAAGCTCGTACCTAAAGCCGCGTCTCGATTCATCGGGTCGCGGCTTTAGTTCTATCAAGACGTACATACTGACCGCAGGGAGGTGTTGTGAACGATCAGACGTGGCTTGTCGTGGGATTGGGTAATCCCGGACCTGAATATGCCAAAACTCGTCACAACATCGGCGCGATGGCAATCGAGACTTGGGCAGCGCGATTGGGGTGGCGTTTAAGTCGCAACAAAAAGGCGCAAGCATTCACCGCCGAAGGTCGTGTGGGTTCGGCAAAAGTTGTTTTGGCTTTACCTCAAACTTTTATGAACCTCTCAGGTTCACCAGTCAAAGCATTGATGGATTATTACAAGATTGATCCATTGCATGTTGTTGTTCTGCATGACGAACTTGATATCCCTTTCGAAACTCTTCGACTCAAACTCGGTGGCGGCGACAATGGCCACAATGGTCTTCGCAGTATTCGATCATCTACCGGGACGGGAGATTGGTATCGAGTGCGCATTGGTATTGGTCGACCACCTGGTCAACAGGATCCATCTGCCTTTGTTCTAAAAGCTTTTGCTTCTGCTGAAGCAAAAGTGCTTGATGTGTTTTGTGATCGCGCAGCAGATGCCGTCGAAACACTCATCGAATCGGGACTTGAAATCGCACAGAGTAGGTACAACCAATGAACGATCATGAACTCGCTTCTTGGCTAGCAGTTGCAGCTGGTCAACAACTGCTCGAACTGCGTGCACAAACTCCTGTCAAAGCAGGCGATGATGAAGCAGCAAAACTGCTTGCTGTCAGTGGCGATGTTTCTGCAAATGATTTCTTGATTCAAGAACTCACTCGCTATCGACCAGAAGATTCCATTCTTTCTGAAGAAGCCAAAGATGATGACATCCGACTTTCTGCGAATCGCGTGTGGATTATCGATCCTGTTGATGGCACATATGAATATGCGCGCAGCCTTCCGGAGTTCGCAGTGCACGTTGCATTGTGGGATTCACACCTGAAGCAATTGGTTGCTGGTGCAGTTTCCATTCCAAATCATGATCTTGTGTACTCAACCCAAGATGTTCCGCTGGATGTTGATGTGATTGATACTTCACGTCCATTGACGATTTATGCATCTCCACGTGAGACAAAAGCAGTCGTTGAAAAATTGAAACTTGGACTTGCAGATGTTGCTGAGCAACATGGATTCTCTGGTGTCGAAGTTCGCAACTGCGGATCCGTTGGTGGAAAAGTTCATCAGATTTTGTCTGGCGCAGCAGACGTGTATGTGAGCTCCGTTGGATTCTTTGAATGGGATTCGGCAGCACCTGCTGCGATTGCTCGACATCATGGACTTGTCGTCACAGATATCACTCAGTCGGAATTAGTTTTTAATCAAATGCCACCAAAAACTCCTTCATTCTTGGCAGCTCGGCCTTGGCTGTATGAAGCAGCTGCTGCCGCTCTGAAGGATTAACCGTGACTCAAGTTTCATTGCAACCTCTTCTCCATGCAATTGAACATGACCCTAGTTGGAAAAGCTTCACCTCAACTGTCACAGCGAACGCTGCATGTGACATCAGCGCACCAGCGTCTGTACGACCGCTCATTGTTTCGGCACTCGCAGAGTCATCTCTAGTACTTGCACTGACTGCAACTGGGCGTGAAGCTGAAGATCTCGCAGTAAATCTGCGGTCGTTTTTGCCAGCCGATTCGGTTGTGGAATTTGTGTCGTGGGAAACACTTCCGCATGAACGTCTTTCACCATCAACAGATGTGGTTGGACGCCGCCTTGCTGTTCTGCGTCGATTAGTTCACGCGATTGATGATCAGCAAACTGCGCCTCGAATTGTGGTTGCGCCAATTCGCGCAATTCTTCAACCCATTGTTAGAGGGATTGCAGATCTGCAGCCAGTTCATCTTCGTAAAGGTGACACTGTCAGTCACGATGATGTCATTCGTGATTTGGTTAATGCTGGTTATTACCGAGTTGATATGGTTGAAAAACGCGGACAGTTTGCGGTCCGCGGTGGTTTGATCGATGTGTTCCCTCCTGCCGAAGAGCATCCGATTCGTATCGAATTCTGGGGAGATGATGTTGATGAGGTTCGAACATTCTCTCTCGCCGATCAACGATCATTAGGCGAAGCCGAAGGTGGGCTGTGGGCGCCACCGTGTCGAGAGCTTTTGATTACTGAATCAGTCAAAACAAAAGCAATTGCCTTGATGGAAGTTCACCCCGAACTCTCTGAAATGCTCGAGAAAATCTCACAAGGTATTTATCCAGAAGGTATGGAAGCGCTCGCACCTGTTCTAGCCGATGGCATGGACACGTTGCTAGATCTTCTTCCTGCGAATACCAAAATCATTTCCTCCGATCCAGAACGAATTCGCACTCGTACCCATGACTTAGTGGCTACGAGCCAAGAGTTTCTCGAAGCGTCGTGGCATAACGCCGCGGCCGGTAATGCAACTCCCATTGATCTCGGTGCTGCCTCATACCGAGATATGGCAGAGCTACGTGAAATCGCAGCTCGCCGTGGACTGGGATGGTGGAGTCATTCGCCATTCCTCGTGGACGAGGAAATCTCAGATTCGTTATTAATCAACGCCAAATCAGTTCCTACGTATCGTGGCGATACAGAGAAAGCGTTGGCCGATATTCGTGCCGCTTTAACTACTGATCAACGAGTGGTTGTCATCGCAGCGGGCCACGGCTCGGCGCAACGACTTGCGGAGTCAATGTCTGGCACTGATATCGCTGCGCGACTTGTTGATGTTTTACCTGATGATATTTCTGCACGAATTGCATTTGTGGTGCAAGGTAATCTCGATCACGGTTTTGTTTTCCCAGATTCGAAACTCGTTGTCGTCACTGAAGATGACATTGCAGGCCAACGCAGTAGCACTAAAGACATGCGCAAAATGCCTGCGCGTCGCAAACGTGCAATTGATCCACTCGCACTCAAAACTGGTGACTTCGTCGTCCACGAACAGCATGGTGTCGGCAAATACATCGAGATGATCCAACGCGAAGTTGGTGGAGCAACTCGTGAATATCTGGTTATTGAATATGCGCCAGCCAAACGTGGGCATCCTGGTGACAAACTCTTTGTTCCGACAGACCAGCTTGATTTGGTGTCTCGATATGTCGGTGGCGAAACTCCTTCAGTTCACCGATTAGGTGGCACTGATTGGGCCGCAGCCAAAACTCGTGCCCGTAAGGCTGTTCGACAAATTGCGGGCGAACTTGTTCGTCTGTATGCCGCTCGCAATGCCGCACCAGGTTTTGCATTCTCACCAGACACTGTCTGGCAGCGAGAGCTTGAGGACGCTTTCCCTTACAACGAAACACCCGATCAACTTCAGGTGATTGATGAAGTGAAGCGAGACATGGAACGTTCGGTTCCGATGGATCGAGTGGTGTGTGGTGATGTTGGATACGGCAAGACTGAAATTGCCGTCCGTGCGGCATTCAAAGCAGTACAAGATGGCAAACAAGTAGCTCTCCTGGTCCCGACCACTTTGCTTGTGCAACAGCACTTCTCAACTTTCAGTGAACGCTATGCAACCTTTCCCATCCGACTAGCTTCACTTTCACGTTTCCAAACTGACGCAGAAGCCAAAAAGGTAATCGAAGACATCACGACTGGTGCGGTTGATGTGGTCATTGGAACTCACCGCCTCTTCAGCAAAGAAGTGAGATTCAAAGATCTTGGTTTGGTAATTGTTGATGAAGAGCAGCGGTTCGGTGTTGAGCACAAGGAATATCTCAAAGCATTGCGAACCAATGTTGATGTTTTGACTATGTCTGCAACACCAATTCCACGAACTCTCGAAATGAGTTTGACCGGCATTCGCGAAATGTCCACCATCGCCACTCCACCGGAACAACGTCACCCAGTGTTGACCTACGTTGGTGGCTATGACTCCAAGCAAGTTGCTGCAGCGATCCGTCGCGAGTTGCTTCGAGAAGGTCAAGTTTTTTATGTTCACAACCGCGTATCAAGCATCAACACAACAGCTGCGAAATTGCAGGAGTTAGTGCCAGAAGCTCGTATCGCTGTAGCCCACGGCCAAATGAACGAACATCAACTCGAACAGATCATTGTTGATTTCTGGGACAAGAAGTTTGATGTTTTGGTTTCCACCACCATTGTCGAAAGTGGTTTGGACATCCCTAATGCCAACACCTTGATTCTCGAACGCGCAGATGCTTTTGGCTTGTCACAGTTACATCAGTTGCGCGGTCGAGTTGGACGTGGTCGCGAACGTGCATACGCATATTTCTTGTATCCACCAGAAAAACCATTGTCCGAAACTGCCCATGAACGCCTGAGCACTATTGCTCAGTACACCGATCTTGGTAGCGGTATGCAGGTTGCAATGAAGGATCTTGAAATTCGTGGTTCTGGCAATCTGTTGGGCGGCGAACAAAGTGGCCATATCGCCGATGTCGGCTTTGATCTCTATGTCCGTCTCGTTGGTGAAGCCCTCGCGGAATACAAAGGTGAGACTGATACGGCGGCTGCCGATGTTCGCATTGAACTTCCGCTCGATGCACATTTGCCACATGATTATGTGCCATCAGAACGCCTGCGACTTGAGATGTACAAACGACTTGCAGATGCAACGACAGAAGCTGATATTGCGGCAGTCAAAGACGAATTGTCAGATCGATACGGCCACATCCCACAGCCAGTGACCACTTTGCTCGCGGTTGCTCAGCTTCGAATCGAGGCCCGAAAAGCTGGACTCACCGAAATTGTGGCCGCCGGACCATCCATTCGATTCAGCCCAGTTCCGATGGCGGACAGTATGCAAATGCGCATCGCCCGTCTCTACCCACGCACTACGATTAAGGCCACGACGCGTACCATCGTCATACCGAAACCAGTACCGACCACCTTAGGTGCTCTAGGTGCCACAGATGAGCAGTTGCTCGAATGGGTTCATGGAGTCATCAAGGCCGTTACGCCCATAACACCATCTGCATAAGGCACACAGGAGTTCTCAGTGAAGTCAGTAATCAAAATCGCGGCAAGCATTGTCATGATTGGCGCACTCGCCGCGTGTGGACTTGTCGATCGTGCTGGTGCCGCTGTCATTGTTGGTGACTCCTCAATGTCAACTGATCAATTGATCGCTGAATACAACAGCGTTATGGGTGCACTTGGTCAGCAGGATGTTCCTGGAACACCTGTCGAAATCAACCGCGCAATGTTGTCCTCATTCATCGTTTCCACTTTGGTTAGCGATCTCGCTGCTGAGGCTGGGGTTACTGCTTCAGAGGCTGAACTAAAGAGTGTTCGCGATTCATTGGTTGCAGAACTAGGTTCTGAGCAAGCATTACTTGAAGCAGCTGCATCAGGTGCGGTTGCTCCGGAAAACATTGATCGCACGTTGATGACAACTCTCAACTACAACGCCCTTGGCCGTTACCTTGATCCAACCGGTGACGAAACTACACAGTCAGAGGCAGCATCTGCAGCAATTATGAAATATGCATCTGAAGTTGGCATTGAGGTTGCTCCACGATTCGGTGCATGGAGTGCTGAGTCACTTGCCATCATGGGTGACAACAACGATGTATCGCTCACCACTGATGCGCTTGCAGCTCTCTTGGGTCAACCAACCGAATAGTCTTCACTTAAACCAGCGATGACTACTCAAGGAGACGGCCTGCTTCGCTTAGCCGAAGTTATGGATCAACTCCGTAGTCCAGGTGGTTGTCCTTGGGATGCAAAGCAAACCCATGAATCTCTTGTGCAATATCTCGTCGAAGAAACTTTTGAAACTGTTGATGCGATCGACTCTGGAGATCGCAAAGATTTACTTGAAGAACTTGGCGATGTCTTACTTCAAGTTTTCTTTCATGCGCGCATTGCACAAGAACATCCTGAAGAACCATTCACCATCGA
>JBEBBR010000084.1:0-8858 GCA_041158285.1 Actinomycetota bacterium | reverse complement strand
GTCATCTGTTACCCCTCTAGTGACGCCTACCTGAAATGTAGGTTGGTGTTCGCGCAGGTTACTACGCTGCAGCCATGGTTAGAGTGCGACTGCTCCAAGTTGAATCAAATGCTTCTGAATCCGTGGAATCTCGTATCAAACGTGTACTCGAACAACTTCCCGAGCATGCCGCCGCCACCGACTTTTTGGTACTTCCAGAGCTTTGGCACGTTGGTGCATTCGATTTGGCTGGCGCCCGAGACAACGCCCAACCG
This sequence comes from Actinomycetota bacterium, assembly GCA_041158285.1. GTDB lineage: Bacteria > Actinomycetota > Actinomycetes > S36-B12 > UBA5976 > JAFMIT01. Next base: position 8,604 of record JBEBBR010000084.1, on the reverse strand, counting down.
CTATCGAGTTCACTTATCACTGAGTTAGCCGCGGTCGCTGCCAATGCCAAAATTTGGCTCCATGGCGGATCGGTGGCCATACGAAATGAAGATGGAACCACGACCAATACCTCGTTGGTCTTCAACCCGGCTGGCGAACTCGTAGGTCAGTATCAAAAACAGCATCTATTTGGTTTTGCCGATGGCGAACGAACGGTGATGACTGCAGGTAATGACGTTGTGGTTATCGATACGCCACTTGGTCGGACTGGTCTAGCAACATGCTACGACTTACGTTTTCCTGAATTGTTCAGATCACTGACCGATAAATCTGCGCAGACATTTTTAATTTGTGCCGGCTGGCCAACTCCACGCATTAGTCATTGGGACATCCTCGCTCAAGCTCGAGCCATCGAAAATCAGGCGTACGTAGTCGCGTGCAATGGCCGAGGCGCACACGCTGGTGTGGTCCTTGGCGGACATTCAATCGTTGTGAATCCGCGCGGAGAGATCATCGCTCATGCATCCGAAAGCGACGAATACCTTGATGCCGAAATCGATATTGATCTCGTTGATCAATGGCGTTCAGCATTTCCAGTATTGGCAGATCGGAGAAACTTGTGAGCACTCGACATCGCGTACGTGCAGCTGCTCTCACAGGTGAAGGAGGCTGGATCAACACAGGTGGCAAAGAATTAAGTTTGGCTGATCTGCGCGGAAAAATTGTGATTCTTGATTTCTGGACTTTTTGTTGCGTCAACTGTTTACACGTGCTCGATGAATTACGACCACTAGAAGAAAAGTACAAGGACGAACTAGTTGTTATTGGAGTTCATTCACCGAAGTTTGAACATGAAGCAGATCACCAAGCTGTGTTGGCCGCAGTCGATCGCTATGACGTACATCATCCAGTGCTTGATGATCCACAACTTTCAACTTGGCAAGCCTTTGCAGTACGCGCATGGCCGACGTTGGCAGTGATCGATCCCGAGGGATATGTTGTTGCCCAGCATTCAGGCGAAGGTCATGCGCATGCATTAGATACTTTGATTGCCGAATTAATCGAAGAACACAGTGCAAAAGGAACTTTGCATCGAGGTGATGGTCCTTATGTTGCACCGCCAGCGACTGATCGAACCTTCAGATTTCCAGCAAAAACATTGCTCCACAACAATTCATTAATAACTGCAGATGCGGGTCACCATCGAATTGTGGTCACTGAGCTTGATGGCACAAGTGTCACTCACATCGTTGGACAAGGAACACGTGGCTTCACCAATGGTGATTCTGGTACTGCACAATTCAGCGAACCCAACGGGTTGTGTGCACTGCCTGCAGAGATCGCACAGGAAGTTGGCTACGACATTGTTGTTGCCGACACTGTTAATCACGCTTTGCGTGGCTACAACTCAATCACTCACGAAGTAACCACACTTGCCGGAACTGGAGAACAGTGGATGCAAGGTGATGGCCCAGGGTATGAACCGGCTCGAGCCGCAAAGACGCGTTTGTCATCTCCATGGGATGTTGTGTGGTGGCCTGCGATCGATGCAGTCGTTATTGCAATGGCCGGAATTCATCAACTGTGGTCATTTAATCCACTCAACAACACCATTGAAGTTCTTGCGGGAACTACCAATGAGGGAATGGTGGATGGTGAAAGTTCGAGTGCATGGTTTGCTCAAACTTCCGGACTTGCGGTTTCGCATGACGGACAAACACTGTGGTTAGCAGATTCCGAAACTTCATCATTGCGCAGAATCACTAATGGTGTGGTTCACTCAGAAATTGGTCGCGGCCTTTTTGATTTTGGATTCATTGATGGTGATGTTTCGCAAGCTCTAATGCAACATCCACTGGGGGTCTGCGTTCTTCCAGATGGCTCAGTAGCAATTGCCGACACGTACAACAATGCCATCCGTCGATTTGATCCAGCAACTAAAACTCTCAGCACGATTGCCACAGATATACATGAACCAAGTGGAATCACTCTTGTTAAAGATGAAGGTGTAGACAAACTCCTTGTCGTTGAATCAAGTGAGCACCAGCTTGTGTATCTCACACTGCCTGAAAAGTTTCGTAGCGTTCAGGGATCTGCATTCCGGACTCAGCGACCAGCTCAGGAACTGGCACCTGGTGTAATCGATTTACGAGTTGTATTTGCACCACCTGCGGGTCAAAAACTAGATGATCGTTATGGTCCATCAACACATTTGGTTGTGAGTTCAACTCCGCCAGAACTGCTACTCGAAGGTGCAGGCTCCGGGCCTGATTTACAGCGCTCACTGAGGTTGGCAGATTTGCGCAGTTCTGGAGTTCAGCACGCTGTCTTGCATGTGTCGGTGAGAGCTGCGTCCTGCGACATTAGTAATGAAGTGGAATTCCCTGCCTGCCATGTACATCAACAGGACTGGGGTGTTCCGATTGTGTTGAGTGATACAGGTGAGTCCGAACTTGCATTGATGCTTGCTGGACTTGCTTAGGTATTACTTGTCAGCAGGAAGTGCGAAAGCTGCACGTGTACGCCATGCGCCGACTATCAAGAAATATGAGGCGACTGCAAAGCCAACCCATCCTTGCCATCCCGTGAAACCATCACTACGGGCTGCGAATGTTCCGATGACAATCAAGAAGCCGCCAACCATTTGAAGGATGCCGGATTGAATTGCGCGTGCTCGAGTGATTTTGCGGCTCATAGGTATTCCTTTTCCATGAAGCGAATAATGATGCCACGCCAAATTGGAGTGAGTGCATCGACATAAGTTTTTGTTAGATGTGAGCCATCGCGCGCAATAATCATTCGCGCTCTGAGTGCACTGCAAATCTCAACTTCACAAATTGCAGAAGTTAGGTCAACTGGGTAGGCCCCTCTAATTGACATTGCATATTCGACATCGAGTGAACCTGGTGAAAGTGATGATCCAGTTGGAGTGACACAACTGCTAGCTGTGTAAGTCGCAAGACAGTCTGGGACGTCGTATCCCCATTGCGGTGTGTCTCGAATAACCACGACAGTAATTCCGGCTCTGACAAGAGTGCGGATAGTGCGTTTGAACCCGTTCTTCCACAGTTCTGTAGCACGGCTTGGATGTGCAGCCAATTTATCGGTGCGTGGATCGATCAACTGACGCTGCACCAAATTAGACAGAAAAACAACTTCAGGTTTGAGTTCGACCAACTCAGCCAGCACATCTTTGCGGAATGCGTTGCAGGCTGGGTATGGCGCTTCTTGTTTACGCAAGAAAATCTGAACATCAGCTGCGGCACAGCCAGCGCGAGTGCGAGGGAGGAATTTGTACCCACGTTCCTTTGCCACTGTATTGATAGCGCTGAAGTACTGATCCATATGTGAATCACCAAACGCGACCATGACTCGATCGCTGGTGATGTCACCATATGTGCAGCGCTTACTTGGTTCTGGATCAACCGCCTGAGCGATACAACCATTGAAACGAGTTGGTTGGGCATCATCGCGAGCAAGCTCAACTGCAGGGGTGGAGTTTTCAAGTGTTGATTCGATCGAAGCATCGGGTGCGTATTGATCAATCAAATCTTGCAGCCACGGTTCTGCATAGTTGGTCCATGATGCAGGCGCGGTGCTCTGGCTAGGTTTGACTTCTGTTGGTGGAGCAATTGCGGTTGCACCTGGAAGAAGTGCAGAAGTTCCGATAATTCCAATAGCAGTGGCACTAGCAATTAAGCCGGAGTACAAACTCTTGCGAGTAGATGCAACGAGTGATGGATGGAATCGAATTGGATCTTCGACTAATTTCTTAGTGAGATGTGCAAGAAGCAAAGTAACTACGACACCGATGAGTGCAAGATTGGTTGGAACCGCGAGTGGACCAGCCTCAGGCGATACCCAAATTTTCGCGAACATCCACAACACAGGCCAATGCCAAAGGTAGGCAGAATACGAAACTCCACCAAGCCAGGTCATGGACTTGCTGAGAGCTCGCTTCCATAATGCACGAACTTCGCCTTCAAACTTTCCACTGTTAAACCACAACAAGAAAGCTGTAACGAAAACGGGAACTGTCGTTGAGGGGCCTGGGTAACCGTCCTCTTTGTTGATGACAATGGCTGATGCAATGAGAACACCCCACAACGCCAATGAAATAAGAACTCGACCTAATGAAATTTTCGTGTATGCCTTGCGCATGAATGCAGCTGCAAGTCCACCGATGATGAATTCCCATGCACGGCTGAATGGTCCGAAGTATGCCCATGAAGGTGAAGTCTCAACAGCGGTGAGTCCATAGACGAGTGAAGCCATAAACAACGCACCGAAAACTGCGTACATCGCAGAAGGTGTGCGACGCATTGGAAGCTTCCAAAACACGAGGTGCAAAATCAAAATGATCAGCGGTGTGAGAATGTAGAACTGTTCCTCGACACCAAGTGACCAGAAATGCAACACAGGTGACACATACAGTGGAGCCCAGTAATCCATGCTGGTGAGTGCAAATCGAATGTTGCCTAGGTAAACAGAAGAAAACACGATGTCGTTACGAACATCGATCAAATTCAGGCGTCCAACAAAGAGGTAACTCAAAAATGCAGTGACGCTCAGGACTACAGCTGCAGCGGGCAAGAGACGGCGAGCTCGCCGGCCCCAAAATGCGAAAAGACGAATTCGACCTTCACGTGCGTATTCGCGCATTAGAGCACCGATGATCAGATAACCACTGATCACGAAGAAAATGTCTACGCCAATGAAACCAGAAGACATTGGTGCCAAACCTGCGTGATACAAAACCACAACGATGACAGCAAGGCCGCGCAGCGCTTCGATGTCGAAACGAAGTCCTGAAGGTTTCACGAACGTCCTTTGGGGCGTGGGCAGATGTGAACCGCGAGGGTTCGACATGCATATATTGAGGTGCTCAGACTACCAATTAAAGGGCTCATGCATTTTTGTGCGCCTCGCTACAGTGAACCCATGCGAATTGATGTTTGGTCAGATGTTGTGTGCCCATGGTGCTACATAGGTTTTACGCGATTAGACAAAGCCATTGCCCTTTCGGGGATGGAAGTTGAGGTGTATCACCACGCCTTCCAACTCGATCCGAATGCAGGCCCGGAGACCATGCCCGCTGTTGAGAATCTCGCTCAAAAATACGGGATTGCCCCAGAAGATGCGCTGGGAATGATGAATCAGGTTGTTGAAGTCGCTGCGGCTGATGGACTTGATTACCACCTCGCTGAAACCTTGCATGGCAACACCCTTTTCGCGCACAAACTGCTCGCTTATGCCGCGACCCAAGGGGTTCAACATGAACTTCTTGTGCGCCTCTTCAATGCCTACTTCGAACAGGCCCGTTCGGTTTTCACCGTCGAGGCTCTTCTTCCGCATGCAATTGCGGTTGGACTCGATGAGGCTGAATCCGTTGCGGCTATGACCAGTGACATATTTGCCGAGGTAATTGCGTACGACAAAGCGGTTGCAGATCAGATTGGGGTTCGAGGAGTTCCTTTCTTCGTCTTCAATCAACGCCTTGCGGTACCAGGCGCTGAATCGGTTGAGGCATTAGTCGAGGCCATGCAACAGGCGGAGGCAGAAACAGCTGCGGCTCAGGCAGAATCTGAAAGTCAGTAGGGCTTCGTAAGGTTTGAGTTAACCGCGAAGACCACAACCCGAGGGGGAAACATGTCTGAGGACACCACACCAAAAGCCGAAGGCTCTGATTCAGAGCCAATCAAGCCGGAGACGACTCAAAAAGAAGTTAACCAATCCGCGAACGACGACACATACGGTTTCGGAGGACTCAATTCGGCTGAGGCGCTTCGTGGCGCGTACCAAAAAGCCAAAGATGACGCTGGCGGCGAAGTGAATATTTCTATGCAGGATATTTCACAAGGTGTTTCTGAAATTCCAGCGACCTTCCGCAATATTCGCCAAGGCCGTAAATACACCGGTGGCCAAATCTTCCTTTGGGGAGCGTTTTTCTTCTCCATTTATGTTGGCTTTGGTGGATCAGGCGGATTTAGTTTTCTGGCATTTTTGATGATGTTCAGCTTCCTGTGGTTGGTGTCCGCTCCATTTCGTATGGCAGGGTGGGCAATCCGCAGAGCCAATTCCCGACCATGTCCAGTGTGTGGAATTCGGGTAGCAAACGGCGAAACTCAGTGCCAAAGCTGCGGAACTGACTTCACTATTCGCTAGCCTGCGCAGGTGCTGCTTTCAGATCGCGATATCCGTGCCGAAATCGAATCCGGACGTATTGGCCTCGAGCCATTCGACCCGGCCATGGTCCAACCTGCCTCAGTCGACATTCGACTAGACCGGTTCTTCCGTACCTTCGAAAACCATCGGTACCAGTTCATTGATCCGCGTGAAGATCAACCAGATATGACTCGCCCCCTCGAAGTGCGACCTGACGAACCATTTGTTTTGCACCCAGGTGAGTTTGTTTTAGGTAGCACCTTCGAAGTTGTGACCTTGCCTGATGATGTTGCTGCTCGCGTTGAAGGTAAATCATCTTTGGGTCGTTTAGGTTTGCTCACTCACGCCACTGCAGGATTTATCGATCCAGGTTTTTCTGGTCACGTCACCCTCGAGTTGAGCAATGTTGCCAATCTCCCTGTCACGTTGTGGCCAGGTATGAAGATCGGTCAGCTGTGCTTCATCAAGATGTCTTCAAGTTCGGAACATCCATACGGTTCAAGTGTTTATGGTTCCCGCTACCAAAATCAGCGTGGACCGACAGCAAGCCGCTCCTTTCAGAACTTCCACATTACTGACGTTTCTTAGGGATTGAGTGCCGAATGCCTTCAGTTTTTACCTCTAAACCATTCGGCACCAAAGTCTTGATTGCCATCTTTCTCATTAGTGGAACTTTTCACTTGGTCACACCTTCAGCGTTTTATGCGTTGATTCCACCATTTCTTGGCGCACCAATCGTGTGGGCAGTTGGTAGTGGAGTTCTCGAACTTCTCTGCGCAGTGGGTCTACTGACTGGACAACGTTGGGCGCCACGTGGCACCGCGTATTTGCTGCTATTTATTTGGGTGGGCAACATCTGGTTTGCGTATGACTCATTGGATTCTGGCAACATAGTGCTCATCATCGGAGCAATCGTGAGATTGCCATTCCAGATTCCGATGATCGGGTGGGCTGTTGCAAGTCCAGTTAAATCTGCTTAACTTTTAGTTCTGCTTAACGCGATCCAGCAACATCAGCGCAACATCCTCAACGACCGGTGAGTTTTCACTTGCTTGAGCATTGACCGCATCGCCAATCATCACATTACAAAATGGGCAACCAACCGCAATAGCTTCGGCCCCAGTAGCGATGGCTTCAGAGGCGCGCTCGTTGTTGATACGCGTTCCGAGTTTTTCTTCCATCCACATCCGGCCACCACCAGCGCCACAACAAAATGATCGTTCACTATTGCGTGGCATTTCGACGAAGTCCGCTCCGAGTGCAGCAATCAAATCGCGTGGTGGAGTGAACACTCGATTGTGACGACCAAGGTAGCAAGGATCGTGATAGGTGACTTTGGTGTCAGAGTTTGATGGTGGAATCGTCAAACGATTTTCGCTGATGAGAAGTGATAGCAATTCAGTGTGATGAATTACTTCGTAATGCCCATTGAGTTGTGGGTATTCGCGCCCAAGTGAATTCAAGCAATGTGGGCAGGTCACCACAATGCGTTTTACACCGATGCCGTTGAGCATTTCGATGTTTTGTTGAGCCTGCATTTGATACACGAATTCGTTGCCAGCTCGACGGGCTGGATCACCTGTGCAGTTCTCGGCATCACCAAGAACCATGTATTCGACACCTGCGGTGTACAAGAGTTCAGCGACCGCTTTAGTGGTTCGCTTTGCACGGTCTTCGTATGCGCCAGCGCAACCAACCCAGAACAGCCACTCAACATCAGCTGGAATGTGGTCCTCTCCGCCGGTACCGAATACGCGAACTGGGAACTCAACTTCGCTAATCCACGCAAGTCTTCCGCCAGCATTCATACCCCATGGGTTGCCTTTGGATTCGATGTTTTTGAAGAGACCAGAGATTTCAGCAGGAAAACGAGACTCCATCAACACTTGATTGCGGCGCATATCAACAACATGATCCACATGTTCAATGTCGACAGGGCACTCTTGAACGCAAGCACCGCACGTTGTGCAAGACCACAGAACATCATCAGTGATAACACCATCATCGCCGAGCAGTGGTTGTTGGCTGTCACTAAATGCTCGATCACGGAGAGATGTGATCAAGAGTTTTGGGCTAAGAGGTTTTTCGGTATTCCATGCAGGACATACTGCCTGGCAACGTCCACATTCAGTACACGATGAAAGATCGAGCAGACCTTTCCAGGTCATATCTTCGATCTGACCAACACCGAAAATTGCATCGTCAGCCGGATCTTCAAAGTCAATGAGCTTGTCATGACTGCGCATTGGTTGAAGTGGACCAAGTGCGATCGCGCCATTTGGATTTCGTTTAAACCAAATATTGAAAGCTGCTGTGAAGCGATGCCATGCAACACCCATAGTTGGGCGGCGTGCGATCACAAGGAACCATGACATTGAAACAAAAATCTTGAAGGTCGCTACTGCACTGATTGCCATGCCTAAGTTTTGAGTGGGTGCTGATCGATAACTTGCTTCAAG
>JBEBBR010000083.1:0-7741 GCA_041158285.1 Actinomycetota bacterium | reverse complement strand
CGTGGATTCATTTCGATGACGATCATGCGGCCGTCTGCTGGGTTGATTGCAAATTGAATATTGCAACCACCAGTGTCAACGCCAACAGCACGAATAACTGCAATTCCAACATCACGCATGTTTTGGAACTCGCGGTCAGTCAAAGTCAAAGCAGGCGCAACCGTGATGGAATCGCCCGTGTGCACACCCATAGGATCGATATTTTCGATGGAACACACAACCACAACGTTGTCGTTGTGATCTCGCATCAATTCGAGTTCGTATTCCTTCCACCCTTTGATGGACTCTTCTAGAAGAACTTCATGAGTTGGGCTCGCCTGGAGACCCGCACCTGCGATGGTACGAAGTTCATCCGGATTGTGTGCAAAGCCTGAGCCTGAACCACCCATGGTGAAAGATGGGCGAACGACCACTGGATAGCCCAGTTCGTCTGCGGCCTGAAGAGTTTCTTCGAGTGTGTGACAAATCGCAGAGCGAGCACTTTCCGCTCCGATTTCGGCAACAATCTTCTTGAAGATTTCACGGTTTTCACCACGTTCAATTGCATCAACGTCAGCACCGATCAATTCAACGTTGTACTTGGTGAGAACACCTGCGTGATGCAGCGCCATTGCAGTGTTGAGCGCTGTTTGGCCACCAAGTGTTGGCAGCAAAGCATCTGGGCGTTCTTTGGCGATGATGCGTTCAACAATCTCTGGAGTGATTGGCTCGACATATGTGGCATCAGCAAACTCTGGGTCAGTCATGATGGTTGCAGGGTTGCTGTTGACGAGAATCACTCGAATGCCTTCAGCCTGCAAAACTCGGCAAGCTTGGGTACCGGAATAATCGAATTCGCAAGCCTGACCGATAACAATCGGACCAGAGCCAATAACCATGACACTCTTAATGTCTGTACGACGTGGCATTACTTTGCACCATCCATTAGTTCGCAGAATCGATCAAATAAGTACGCAGAATCGTGTGGACCTGCCGCAGCTTCTGGGTGGTACTGCACGGAGAACGCTGGAGTGTCCAAACACTGCAAACCTTCTACAACATTGTCATTGAGGCACACGTGACTCACAATGACACGACCGAATGGTGTTTGTGTCTCGCCTTCAAGTGGTGCGTCTACTGCAAAGCCATGGTTGTGTGCGGTTACTTCAACTTTTCCAGTTGTGCGGTCTTGAACTGGTTGGTTAATTCCACGATGGCCGTATTTGAGTTTGTACGTATCAAACCCAAGTGCTCGTCCAAGAATTTGGTTACCGAAACAAATACCGAAGAATGGACGTCGAGCTTGTAAAGCTGCTCTCGTCAGGTTCATTGCATGGTCTGCGGTCGACGGATCGCCTGGTCCATTACTAATGAAAACGCCATCAACACCAATTGCCAATAAATCATCCGCGTCGATGGATGCAGGAACCACATGCACTTCGATGCCACGTGCTGCCATCAACGCTGGAGTCATTGCTTTGATACCAAGGTCCACAGCGGCAACGGTGTATTTCTTCTCGCCAACGGCAGGGATCACATAGGTGGACTCGGTTGAGACATCATCTGAGAGGTGTGAGCCCTTCATCTGTTCGCTCGCACGCACCTGCTCAACCAAAGATTCTTCTGAAACTAACGCCGCATCGCCAGAAAACAATCCCACGCGCATCGCACCTGTTTCACGTAAATGTCGAGTGATGGCTCGGGTGTCGATTTCGGCAACTCCGACCACTCCATACTTGATCATTTCATCTTCGAGTGAACGCTCAGAACGCCAGTTTGAAACATTAGGAGAAGGATCACGAACCACAAACCCGCTAACCCAAATTCTTTGAGATTCTTCATCCTCAGAATTCATTCCGGTGTTTCCAATATGTGGAGCAGTCATCACAACGACCTGTCGGTGATACGACGGGTCAGTCAAGGTTTCTTGATAGCCAGACATCCCAGTGGAGAAAACAGCTTCACCGAACGCTGTACCCACGGCACCAAAACCGACTCCATGAAAAATGCGACCATCTTCTAGAACAAAAACAGCTGGGACGGTCACTTCGCACTCTCCTGCAATACATCTAACGATAAGAAATCAATATGTTGTTGGGTGGTATCTGCTCTAAAACCTGAATCAATGAAGGTGTCGCCTAGTTTCCATGTCAGCACAGCGATTCCATCTTTCTCAAAAGCTTTTCCGGCAATTGCTCTGTCTGCACGGATGGAGATGAGATCACGTCGCGGAATAAAAAAGGCATCAGCAGAATCTCGTTTGAGCACCAGTCCAGCGTGACTAGATTCAATAATGCACCGCGCAGGTACACCAAGTCCATGCACTGCAATGCGACTCAACCAAGAGCCTGCTTGCGTTGATGCAAGATATCGACCTGTAAAAGAAACGTCAGCAACAAAATCGGCTGGAACCCCTAGCGGCTGCATGATTTCTGATTGCGAAGAGATTTTGCGAAGCCAGCCTTTGCGCATCAACGCAAACATTGCAATCACAAAAACGACAGTTCCAATGGTGAGCAGGATTCGCTCAGGGATCTGTGTAACTTCAGCTGAAGTAGCAGCAATCATGCGCTCACTCCAACGTGGTAGGTCATCGAACCACGAAGCATTGTCCACTGCACAACGCCAGAGAGTTTCAAACCAGCGAATGGATTGTTGTGCGACTTTGACGCGGTGTTTGACGCATCCACAACAAACTCAGCAGTTGGATCAACAAGAACAAAGTTGGCTGCGTTGCCCACGGCGATTTCTTGGCCGTGGGTGGTGACTCGTCCGATATGTGCTGGCGCACTCGACATCACGCGGGCAACATCGGCCCACGAGATTTTGCCAGTAGTGACCATGGTTGAAATGACGATAGCCAAGGCGGTCTCGAGTCCAACCATGCCGAATGCTGCCGCTGACCACTCACAATCTTTGTCTTCAGATGCATGAGGTGCGTGATCGGTAGCAACAATGTCGATGGTGCCATCAGCCAGTGCATCTCTCAATGCATCGACATCTGCTTGAGTGCGCAAAGGTGGATTAACTTTGTAGACAGGGTCATAGGTACGGGCTAATTCATCAGTGAGGAGTAAGTGATGTGGTGTCACTTCAGCAGTCACATCGATACCGCGTGATTTTGCCCAGCGAACAATCTCAACACTTCCTGCAGTCGATACGTGGCACACATGTAACCGAGCTCCAACATGTTCAGCGAGCAATACATCTCTTGCAATGATTGCTTCTTCTGCAACCGCAGGCCAACCACGTAAACCAAGTACCGATGAAACTTGACCTTCATTCATCTGCGCGTCTTCGGTCAACTTTGGTTCTTGTGCGTGCTGAGCAACTACCCCATCAAAAGCTTTGACGTATTCAAGAGCGCGTCGCATCAGAACAGCATCTGAAACACACTTACCGTCATCACTAAAGACTCGAACCTTGGCTGCAGATTCCGCCATGGCGCCAAGTTCAGCAAGAGCTTCACCACGTAAACCTTGAGTCACGGCTCCAACCGGGAACACATCACAGTGGCCTGCCTCTTGTCCAAGTCTCCACACCTGTTCAACCACACCAGCAGTGTCGGCAACAGGTGAAGTGTTTGCCATTGCATGAACTGCGGTGAAACCACCACGAGCAGCTGCCTGAGTTCCGGTGTCGACTGTCTCTGCATCTTCTCGACCTGGTTCACGAAGATGCGTATGCAGATCAACCAGCCCAGGCAAGAGAACGTGACCTTGAGCATCAATCACTGATTCAGCTTTTAAAGTTCCGGCTGGAGCAATTGCAGTGATGACTGAATCAGTAACTTCAATATCACTTGGTGAACCACCGAGAATCGCAACATTTTTGATAATCATTGTGCTGGTCATGCGAGTTCTCCTGAAATTTCCGCGCCACCAAGTAGCAAGTACAAAACTGCCATTCGAACGCTCACACCATTTGCAACCTGTTCAACGATGACTGAACGTCCGCTGTCTGCTACATCGGCAGAAATTTCGAGACCACGATTCATCGGACCAGGGTGCATCACAATTCCATGTGGTGCGAGCATCGCGGCACGACGTTTATCCAATCCATAACGTCGACTGTATTCCTGAACACTTGGGAAAAAGGAAGCATTCATTCGTTCGCGTTGAACGCGCAACATCATGACGGCATCTTTATTGACGAGGGCCGAATCAAGATCGTAGGAAATCTCGCATGGCCAAGATTCCACGCCAACTGGAAGCAAAGTTGGTGGAGCAACCAATGTCACTTTTGCACCAAGGGTTGAAAGAAGTAGGACATTGCTACGTGCAACACGACTATGTAAAACATCACCAACGATTGCAATTTCAACACCGGAGAGATCACCTGAGTTGTTGCGCAAGTGATTACGTAAGGTGAATGCATCAAGCAACGCTTGAGTTGGGTGTTCATGGGTGCCATCACCAGCATTGATAATGACCCCATCTATCCATTTGCTGTGCGCCAAGCGATGTGGAGCTCCACTTGCACTGTGACGAATCACCACAGCATCAGCACCCATTGCTTCAAGTGTTAAAGCAGTGTCTTTGAGGCTTTCACCTTTAGAAACACTCGAACCCTTTGCAGAGAAGTTGATGACATCTGCAGAAAGACGTTTTGCGGCCGCTTCGAATGAGATGCGAGTACGGGTTGAATCTTCATAAAACAAATTCACCACCGTGCGACCACGCAAGGTTGGCAATTTCTTCACCGGACGATCAGAAATACGTGCGAGTTCAGCGGCAGTATCTAGAACCTGAATAGCATCGCTTATTGAAAGATCTGCAGCAGAAAGTAAATGTTTCATTCGCTTTCGCCAATCGTCACGGCATCTGAGCCATCATGTTCGGACAACTGAACGGACACTTTTTCATCGAGTGAAGTAGGCAAGTTCTTGCCCACATAATCAGCGCGAATTGGCAATTCACGGTGACCGCGGTCGACTAGCACCGCAAGTTGCACTGCGCGTGGCCGACCAAGTTCACCAATCGCATCAAGTGCTGCACGAATAGTGCGTCCGGAGAAGAGCACATCGTCTACGAGGACTACAAGTTTGTCGTCGATACCTTCGGCAGGGATTTCAGTAGACATCAGTGCACGCGCTGGACGAAGTCGAAGATCATCGCGGTACATCGTGATGTCGAGTGAACCAACTGGAATTTTGCGTCCTTGAATTTCGCCCAGTTTCGCAGCAATGCGATGTGCAAGTGCTACTCCCCTCGTCGGGATTCCAAGCAAAATGACATCAGAAGCGCTTTTTGTACGCTCATCAATTTCGTGGGAGATTCGAGAAACAACTCGAGAGATTTCGGTGGCTTCAAGAACCACCCGTTGATTGGTCGCGGCCGACATCGGCGCCACCTCCTTCCTCGCCTCACTGGACGAGCCTTAAAGGAGCAGGTTGTGTGCGTAATCTAGCAGCCGAAACGGCCACCAGAAGTCAGCGAATCGGGTTGATGACACCCCATGTGACCAATCGGTCCACCACTTCGTTAAGGGGTAGGTCATAGAGCAAGCCGAGAGTTTCAAGATCGTCACTGCGAATGGTCAAAACCCGGCCGTTGTAGTCGCCACGTTTTGCTTGGATGGCAGCCACAAAGCGGGCTAGAGGTCCAACTGCTTCGGCTGGGACGCGTGAAATTGCCTCGAGGTCAATCACGACTTTAGACGCATGGGAGGAAGCAGCTCTCCGCCCTTGAGCATCAGGGAGCAACTGACTGATCGGAACCGCATAGAAATGAGCGAGTTCTGAAAGTTTGGAAACTGTAATTGCACGATCTCCACGCTCATAGGAGCCAACCACTACCGCTTTCCAACGACCCTGTGACTTGTCCTCAACCGCATGCAGACTCAACCCCTGCTGCTGACGAATAGCGCGAAGTCGCGCTCCAAGTGACAGTCCGTAGTCATCGCTCACGGTCGGTAGGTTACGGAGAGTAATAAAAATGCACAAGACCCGCAGTGAATCACTGCGGGTCTTGAACGAGGAACTTAGATTCCGTGGCGGTTTGAACCCACGACGTGAACCCGGAAACCGTTGGTCGTGCCAGGGATGCCTGGTGGCACACCTGCAACAAGAACGATCTTCTCACCGATGGTGACGCGACCGATTTCAAGCAATGCGTTATCCACCTGAGCAACCATGTCATCAGTGTGGGTGACTTTGTTGACCAAGAAGGTCTCGACACCCCAAACCAATGCGAGCTGGGAACGCACCCGAGGATTCGGAGTGAATGCCAAGACTGGAATCGCGTTGCGGTGACGAGACATCAAACGAGCTGACAAACCGGTTTCGGTGAATGCCACAAGATGACTTGCGTTAACCGCATCGCCAACCACAGTTGCGGAATGAGTAACGGCGCGTGCGGTGCTGGTTGATTTGTCTTTTGGAATCTTAGGCAAACGGCCAAGAGCTTCTTCTTCAACGTGTTCGATGATGCGAGCCATGGTGGAAACAACAACAGTTGGATGTTCACCAACACTGGTTTCACCTGACAACATCAATGCATCAGCACCATCAAGAACAGCATTGGCGACGTCACTTGCTTCGGCGCGAGTTGGACGAGTTGCTGTGATCATGGAGTCGAGCATTTGAGTTGCCACGATTACTGGCTTAGATGCCGCACGAGCTGCAGCGACGCAACGCTTCTGAACAAGTGGAACCTGCTCGAGTGGAAGTTCGACGCCGAGGTCACCACGAGCAACCATGATGGCATCGAATGCGTCAACGATCTCATCCAAGTTGTCGACAGCTTGTGGCTTTTCGATCTTGGCAATAACTGGAAGGCGAATTCCCTCTTCATCCATGATGCGGTGAACATCAATGATGTCTGCTGCATTTCGCACGAAAGACAATGCGATCATGTCAACACCAGTGCGAAGTCCCCAACGCAAGTCGTCCATATCTTTTTCGGACAAGGCAGGGACACTCACTGCAACACCAGGAAGGTTGATGCCCTTGTTGTTGGAGATCACACCAGCTTCAACCACGGTTGTAATAACGTCAGTTGCAGTTACTTCGGTTGCCTGAAGTGCAATGCGACCATCGTCAATCAAAATCATGTCACCAGCTTTGACGTCGCCTGGCAGACCTTTGAAGGTGGTGGAGCATCGGGTGTTATCACCCAGGATGTCATCAATGGTGATGGTGAAGGTCTGGCCGTTGACCAAAGTCTCTTTACCGTTTGCAAACCGACCTGTACGAATCTTCGGACCCTGAAGGTCAACCAAAATTCCTACTCCGCGACCTGATTCATCAGCAGCTTGACGCACGTTGTTGTAGCGGTTGAGATGTTCGGAGTAATCACCATGGGACAGATTGAGGCGAGCCACATCCATACCCGCAGCAATCAATGCTCGGAGCTGTTCAAGTGATTCTGCAGATGGACCGAGTGTGCAGACAATTTTGGCGCGACGCACGAGGCGACACCATACCTTTCGACGATGAATGATGGTTGGACAGCCAAAACTGCTTTAGACAGTTAATGGCCGTGCGGTTGGAGCGATTGGAGCAGGCAATTGCGTGGAACCCATGAGGTACCGATCCACTGCAGAAGCAGCTGAACGTCCCTCGGCGATTGCCCAGACAATGAGTGATTGTCCCCTACCTGCATCGCCAGCGACGAATACGCCATCTACTGACGAGGAATAGTGGTCATTCCGAGCGACATTTCCGCGTGGATCGAGGTCCACGGCAAACTGTTCGATCAAGGAATTGTGCTCAGGGCCGACGAATCCCATCGCGAGGAAGGCGAGTTGGGCAGGGAGCTCG
>JBEBBR010000082.1:0-4219 GCA_041158285.1 Actinomycetota bacterium | reverse complement strand
TGTCAGATAAAAAGGCCAACAAAGTCATTGATCAAACCATTGATCGCATCGTTTGGTATGCCGGCTGGTCTGACAAGTTGTCATCCATTGTTGGCAGCAACAATGCGGTCGCTGGACCATTTTTCAATTTCAGTGTTCCAGATTCCACTGGCGTAATTGCAGTAGTTGCACCGCAAGATGACAGTTTGCTGGGACTTATCTCTGTAATTGCTCCGGCAATCATCACGGGTAACTCCGTTGTGGCAATCGCATCGTTTAAGAATCCACTTCCTGCAATCACACTTTCTGAAATTCTTGCAACGAGTGATGTTCCAGCAGGTGTTGTCAATATTCTCACTGGCGATTTCAGTCAGGTAGCACAGTGGCTTGCAGAACACATGGATGTTGATGGTTTAGATCTTGCTGGTGTCTATGACGCAGAACTCGCAACCAATCTCGAACGCGGTTCAACTGTCAACGTCAAGCGCGTTGTTCGTTACTCAAAAACTGATTGGACCGATGAACCCGGTCTATTGCGACTTCGCGCATGGATCGAAACCAAAACTGTGTGGCATCCGATCGGTAGCTAAACGTGGTGAAGTTCGTGGTCTTAGCGTTGAATGTTAAGACCACGGGCTGCCCGCGGATTCATAATCAAAATCGCACCTGCAATTGCAACGATTACAAGAATCCAGCCACCAACTTTTTCGAAAGTTTCCGAACCAGAAATCAACGTTTGTCCAACAACAATGGCAAAAGCCTGTGTGACCAGAAATGGTGTTCTAGCTGAACCATTGCCTCGAAGTAAGCCACGAACGATCAAACCGATCAGTGCAGCGAATCCAATGAACACCGCAATGAGTGACCATGGGGCAACATCTGAACCCGTGACACCAGTCGTGCCATTGAGCACATAACTAATACCGATTAAGAATGAATAAACCACCAAACCCAGGCACTCGACCGCCGCAATAACGATTGCCGCAAGTAATACGGGAATTTTCGTGGTCAAAGACATGAGCGAAATCTAGCGCGGTCGTAGGCTTAAGGCATGCGCGCTGTATTGATCACCAATCCCAGCGCCAGCACTTCGGGAGGCTGGTCACGGGATGTGATCGTCCGTTCCCTTGAAGCTGAGTATGACTTAGAAACCTTATTCACTACCCATCGTGGACATGCAACGGACATCGCAGCTGATGCTCGTCGACGTGGAATTGATTTGGTCATCACCATCGGTGGCGATGGAACGATCAACGAAACAATCAACGGATTGCTTCGCGAAGACTGCGATCTTGCCGTGCCATTGCTAGCAACCATTCCAGGTGGTTTGGCAAATGTGTTTCCCCGCGCTCTTGGATTGTCTTCGGATGCGATGGCAGCTTGTGGCCAAATCATTGAAGCTGTCGCGGCGCGTTCAGTTCGCACCATTCCATTAGGTAAATGGAATGAAAGGTATTTCTGTTTCAATGCAGGCATTGGATTCGATGCTGGAATTGTTGAAGCGGTTGAGGCCCATCGAGCCGATGGCCAAAAAGCTTCACCCGCGTTGTACATGATGGCCGGCTTCAAACACTATTTCGAAGAAACCGACCGGACGACCGCACATCTGACGGTGACATCTGATTCTGGCCACACCATCGAAAATGTTTTCATGTTGATCGTTCAAAACACCACCCCGTGGTCGTTCATCGGTCACGTGGCATTGGACTTCTCGACTGAGGCATCTTTCGAGCGTGGTTTAGAGGCGGTTGCCCTCACCTCGATGAGTCCGGTCAGTGTGGCGACCTACTTAGCCGAAGCAGCTGCCCGAATTCCCACCTCTCGCCGCAGCAATGTGGAGGTCATTTCGGATACCTCGAGCATCACAGTCACCAGCGACATTGAACTCCCAGTCCAGGTCGATGGGGACTCGTTGGGACTGATGAGGCAGGCTCGAATCGTTGCAGTGCCTGAAGCCCTTGAAGTCGTGATTCCACTTGAAAGTTAAACCACTTCTGTCACATCATTCACTTTTGCCACATAGCTAGCCTTTTCACTAAATGTAATCAAAGTTATCAAACCGATTACACAAAGTAATTTTTGTGACGTATTCCCCCTTTTCACGCTCAAATTTAGAGAACTTTTAACTGTTTATCTGTTGCCTATATAACGATTTAATGTGAGGGTTACACCTTCGAAGCTCACCCAAGTTTCGAAGTGTGCAGTTTTGGCCCGAAGATCTCGGACAAAAGCCGCCCGCAACCGCTTCGGCGGCACTCCAAGTCCGTTAAACCACGGATAACTTCGGTCAGGTAACTGACCCTTCCCAGGAGGTCCTACGTATGGACTGGCGCCACGAGTCCGCCTGTCGTGACGAAGATCCAGAACTCTTCTTTCCGATTGGCAACACCGGCCCTGCATTGCTGCAGATCGAGGAAGCGAAGGCTGTCTGCCGTCGCTGCCCGGTGATTGACTCCTGCCTGCAATGGGCTTTGGAATCTGGTCAGGACGCAGGCGTCTGGGGTGGACTTTCCGAAGATGAACGACGCGCTCTCAAGCGTCGTAACCAGCGCGCCCGCGCTGCAATGCGCGCTCTTTAAAGCCGCACACTCCCCCACGTTTTTTGATGTGTATTTGTCGTGCCCAATTACTTTGTTGCACCTAGAGGCAGAACTATCTGAGCGCGAGTTCCACCTTCGGCGCGATTTTCGATCACCAAACTGCCTTTGAGGTCTTGGGTGATGATCGTGCGCACAATCGACAGTCCTAAACCTTCTTTGATCCCTTCGGGTGGAAGTCCAGGTCCATCATCTTCAATCGAAACCACAAGATTGTCTCCGCGCGAAACCGAAACGGACACAGCTCCTTCAGTTTCACGCAAAGCAATTCCATGTTCGATGGCGTTGCTCATCAATTCGGTCAGAGCCATAGCCAATGTGGTTGCATGCTCAGATTTCAGAACACCAAAACTTCCGTGACGAGTGACGGTGCCTTGGCGCATCCCGCGAGTCATATCGCGCACCATCAAAATCAATCGATCTGCCACTTCATCAAACTCGACTGATGAGCCCGGCACATGTGCAAGAGTTTCGTGCACTGTTGCGATTGCAGCGACCCGGCGTTGAGCTTCTTCTAATGCTTCGCGTACTTCTTCTGAATCAGACCTTCGCGATTGCAAACGAAGTAAAGCAGCAACAGTTTGCAGATTGTTTTTGACTCGGTGATGAATTTCGCGAATGGTTGCATCTTTAGTTAGCAATGCGTTTTCACGACGACGCAGTTCACTGACATCACGCAAAAGTACCAAAGCTCCTGCAGGTTTATCCTGAACAGAAATTGGCAATGACCGCAAGGTCATGACTGCACCAGCGTTATTGATTTCAGTTTCACCAGGTGCACGACCGCCGGCAACCAACATCAATGATTCGTTGACTAATCCTGGACTGCGAGTGAGTCGCATCAATGTGTTTGCTAGATGCTGACCATCAATTCCGAATGCAAGACCAAGTCGGTGACATGCAGACACTGCGTTAGGACTTGCAAATTGCACAACACCATCAACATCGAGACGCAACAATCCATCACCTACTCGAGGTGGCGCCGCACTTGTGCCAACTCCAGGCCCGTAAGGGAACTGACCTTTACTCGCCATTTCGGCAAGTGCTTCATACGCCTCGAGGTAATTGCGTTCGAGGTTACCTTCAGTTCGAGATTCCATACTCGAGTGACGAATCAATACTCCGATAACGCGGCCACCGCGGATGAGAGGAACGCCTTCGAGGGATAGTGGCACGAGTGGTCGCAGCGGATTTCGATCCTTGATGATCTTGCCTGCACTGAGGGTGCGATCCAGAATCGGCTGACGCCCCTTGGCCATGAATTGACCAACAATGTCTTGTGGGATTCGAGTCGGCCCAGTGGTGGGGCGGACCTGGGCGCCTGCGACAAAGCCACCGTCGTTCCAGGTTGGAAGCCATAGGACAAAATCGCTGAAGGCGAGATCGGACAGGAGTGACCATTCAGCTACGAGGGCCTGCAACTGATCAATATCGTCCGGACTCAGGTCCGTACGCTCAGATGCGAGGTCTGCCAAGGTTGCCATAGCCGTAAGCGTAGGCGTGAATAGGTGTCGGGGACTCTGTGGCGTACCCTTAGCCCGTCGCACGGCCTTGGGGTCGTTCATCTGACAACAAGGAGCATCATGAGCAAGCGCGGACGCAAGAAAAAGGACCGCAAGAAGAAGGGCGCAAACCACGGTAAG
>JBEBBR010000081.1:0-24649 GCA_041158285.1 Actinomycetota bacterium | reverse complement strand
CTTGATCTTCTTTTTGCCACAGGAATCCATGAAGGTGACTTTGACTTTGAGTCCATCGCCTTCAAGCGTTGAGGTTGCAGCAGATTGAGTTTTACCAAAAACATCTGGCACGGTCACCGGTGGAGGGCCATCAGAGATTTTGATCGTGATGGTGGCACTAGGTACGCGCTTTTCTCCGGCTTTTGGAGATGTGGAAATCACTTTGTCTTGAGAGACAGTCATGGAATATGCGTGAGTGACTTCGAATGACGAAAATCCAGCGGCTGTAAGTGCGGCTTTTGCTTCAGACTCGGTTTTACCAGTGACACTTGGAATAGCGATTGGTTCAGGGCCTTTAGAAAGGGTGAGATCAATAGAACTGTCTGGGTCTAGCAGAGTGCCAGTTTCTGGTGTTGCCGAAATGACCAATCCCTCAGAAATCTCTGAGTCGTACACAGATTTTGTTGTACCAAGCTTGAGCCCAAGTTGCTCGATTTCTGATGTGACAACATCGAGCGTCTTACCGCGCACCTCTGGCACTGCAAACTTCTCTGGACCTTTTGAGACAACCAGATTGACAGTACTTGATTTCGAAATTGTGCTACCGCTTGGTGGGTCAGCAGAAATGACAACATTTGCTGCAACCGTGTCACTAAAAACTTCACTCGAAATTTCACCGTTGAGTTCAGCTTGCGAAAGTGCCGCCAGAGCCTGCTCGACAGTGGAGCCAACAAGTTGGGGCACCGAAGTTTGAGTTGATTTAACGAGATACCAGCCAGCGATGGCACTCAAGATCACAGCCAGCGCTATAACTTTTCGAATAGCTGAGCCACGTTTGCGACGTGGTTTTGTCTCACGCGCAACATCGCCGCGATCTGTGATCAGCGTGTCGTGTGACTGGTTGCTGGTTTGTGTTGTTGGGCTGGTTCTGCTTGCAGGTCGATTAATAACTTCGGTCGGTTGTGAATCAACATCGCGAGGCTGGATTACTGGAGCTGATGAGGCGTTTTCGAGGGATGCGCGAGTGGAACGAACATCCGCCAAGAAATCATCAACATTTTGGTATCTCTGCTGAGGATCTCGTGCGGTTGCCTTTGCGACTAATGCGTCGATTGCGGTTGGAATTGTTGGTCGAATTCCTGATGGCGCCGGGATATCTGAATGCACATGTTGGAATGCGACAGCAATCGGAGTATCGCCGGCATGGGGAACGCGGCCAGTGACCATTTCAAAAAGCAAAATACCAGCGCTGTAGATGTCGCTACGTTCGTCGGCAAGTCCATGTTCGACTTGCTCAGGGGAGAGGTACGCAACTGTGCCGATCAAGACACCGCGGGTCATTGCTGATGTGGCTGAGTCAACAATGGCACGTGCCAAACCAAAGTCAGCAACTTTGATCCGACCATCATCACTAATCATGACGTTTTCAGGTTTGATGTCGCGATGTATAAATCCGGCGTGATGAGCTGCAGATAATCCCTGCAAAACTGGATCCATAACTGCAAGAGCTTGAGTCGCGGTTACAGGTCCGCGCTCATTGAGCAATTCCCTGACTGTATGTCCGTTAACCAATTCCATGACGAGGTACACAACCCCGAGGTTGGTGTCGCGACCTTGATCGTGAATGGCGACCACATGCGGATGGGTCAACGCTGCAGATGCGCGGGCTTCCCGTTCGAATCGGGCAACGAAGTCTGGGTCCTCGGCCAGGCTGGCATGCATGACTTTGAGAGCAACTACGCGGTGGAGTCTGAGATCACTCGCGAGATACACCGTTGCCATGCCACCGCGGGCAACGATGGACTCAATGCGGTAGCGCTCATCGAGCGTGTAACCAATGAGTGATTCAGGGGAAGTTGTCACAAAGGTGATTTTAGGAGTCCGCATCGCTGATACGGGCTAGATTCTGTGAGTGTTGCCAAGATACGCACATCAAAATCCGAACGGGAGGTGTCACACATGGGTCAGCTGAGTTACATCGCTGTTTTGGTGGGCTGCCTGCTAGGTAGTGGCTGGCTCGAGTTAGTACTTCGCACTCGGGTGTATCGACGATGGCTGCGTTTGGTGTTGAGCGTGCTGCCGGTAGTTGGAGTTTTCGCAGTCTGGGACGCCTATGCCATCGCGTCGAAGCACTGGACGTTCGATCCGCTGCAAACTTCGGGAATCTTCGTTGGTTTCGGTATTCCACTTGATGAAATTTTGTTTTTCATTGTGGTGCCGATTTGTTCGATCCTCACTATCGAAGCTGTAAGAAGTGCCCGCCCCGACTGGAAACTGCCCCATGAGTGACTCGACTTTTTCCTACACATTCCTGGCAGTAGTTGGGGTAATTCTCACGATTGTGTGGGACCTCAAAATCGTTAAAACTCGTCTACTCACCACCAAGATTTTTTGGGCGAGTTATGCCATCGTCGTGTTCTTTCAATTGGTGAGTAATGGAATTCTCACCGGGTTTCAGATGGTCCGCTATTACGACGATGCGATTGTCGGGAGCGGATCTGTCGCTGACGGCACTCCGCAGATGATTGGTGACGGTCGCATTTTCTATGCGCCATTTGAGGATCTACTTTTTGGTTTTGCACTCGTGGTTTTGAGTATGTCTTTATGGGTCATGTGGGAACGTCGAGGACTGCAGAAAAACATCCGCTCAGGTCCACCAAGAGTGGGAGTTTTTGGAGCTAAGAAATAAAGGATAACGAGAGTCGACAATTAGTCGATGCGAACAGTTCCGTTTGCTGATTCAAAAGTCACCGCAACAATTCCTGGTTCATCTGCATCCACCCAGACAACATCTACATCGTCCAAGGGGTGACTTGATGGTTCTCCAAGGTATTCGCTGATCACATCTTGATCGCCGCAAATTTCGATGGTGCGAAGTGAAACGCCACTGCCGTTGTGAGCAGGGTGCAATTCAGATGGAGTAATCCACTGAATGAAAAATGGAAGTTGTGGATCGTTCATCAAACCCTTAACGCCGACCTGCTTCCACGCAAGATCAACACCGTCCGGACGGCGACGATGGCCATCGACAGCTTCGCGCCCAAGGCGAGATTCGATATTCGAAATATCGTCGACTGCGACTACCCAGCCCAACCAGCCGCCACCATCTTCGGCGCGGTTACGAACAGCTTGACCGAAGGGTGCGCGCTCTGCGGATGGATGATCCAATGCCGCAACAACTTCAAAATAGGTCCCATTTTTAAGGGGCAAAATAAAGTTGCTGGTACCGAATGATGGGTGTCGACCACCATCGTTAAAACCTGAACCAAGTAGCGCTCCGAGGCGCTGAACGGTGTCAACCAACTCGTTGTGGCTAACTGCATAAGAGACATGATCAAGGCGCATGAGGTAACACTAGGCACCAGTGTTCAGAATCACTAAACCGCCCCTGCGAGCAACGGTTAGGACACGGCCATACGCGTTTCGGCGTGTCAGTGTCAGGGCTCGGCGGAGCCTCTAATAAGTTTCGCCCCGATCCGGTCGTCGCGGGAGGGGAAGCCCTCGTCGACCGGATCCCTTTTGTTGTGTAGTGAGTCATCGAGACATCTTGGCAATCAATTGTTCTGGACTGTAAACCGTAAATGCAGAATGCAGCAGTGATGGTGGAGCTTCGGACAGTAATCCTTGTCGCAAAAGTTTCGCTAATGAATATGTGGAGTCCCGTTCGAATGCCACTCGCAGTTTTTCCGCGGCTTCACTGAGATTGTTTTCTAGATAGTCAATAGACGCCAATACGGTGGAAACCATTGCGGTCTGAGTTTGTGAATCTCGATCTAACTCGATGAAATAGTGCTTCCACGCATCCCTGTTGTCAGCTTTAGTCGCGCAGTGGGCCAAGATGCAATCTCTAAAAGTGATGTTCGATGCGTAGCGGGAAATTAGTTCCTTGAACTTTTCCATGTGATCGAGAGATTCTGAGGACCTCGTTTGTTCGACTATCTCTGCTAGTTCCTGCCAGGCGAGGGCGACTGGAGAATGCCCCTCAATTTCTGAATGTGGAGGATCAAGCTCTCGACCAGTTGCTGGACAACAGGTTTCGGATGTGCACATCGCTGACCACCAGCGATGTGGTGTGGTGATGAGTACGTCAAGACATTTGAGGTCGTTGGCTTCACATTGCCGGGGCAGATTTTCGGCGTTGTTCAAAAGTAAGGCAGGCAGTTGATCACGCAGTTCTACATCGGTGGCAACGGTGAAAATTACAATCAAGGAATTCTGTTCCGAGTCACACTCTCGAACTAAAAGTTGATTCAACACACCATCTTCGGAGGCAGGATTTCCATTCACTAGATCGGAGGCGTCATGTGCTTCAAAGGTGACGCACTGCGACTCAGAGTTGAGCCAGATTTCGAGATATTCATTTTTAGGTTCATCTTCGCGATGGGAGTGGAGTAGCTCGATAAGTTGTCGAGGACCAGTGATGTGCTGTCCGATGAGGTGAGATGTCATGGTTTGAGTCATAACCCAACTGTGATGTGAACTGAGGAAGTGTTCGAGGGAATTTTGAAAGATGTGTATAACCGCGAGGAGAACCTGCGGGTGTGGACGAAAGTGGTTATTTCAGATGTCGATGGAGGGAAGTGACCTGCACCGTGGTGATGGCTTGTTGGATAACGGGGTCATCAGTTACCGGCAAACCACTGAGCCCTAGAGCGTCATAGGTTGCGTTCCAACGAGCTGTGGCATACAACGTGATTTCACCAATTCTTAAGAAATGAATCGACCCCAAAGCCGAGGTTGAGTACGCACATAGCCAGACTGGTTTGCAGACATAACTTCGAAGTGCTGTCGCTCTAAATGTCACAGGAATGCCAGCGACAGATCGTGTGAGCTGACCTGTTGTAGCACTCGACTGAAAGTTCACGCGCGTTGGGAAGTTAACGATGGTGTTTGTCGGTGGTGAAGTCGTCACAACGAAATGTGGAACTTCAATTCGCCAACTCTCACGGATTGCTTCTCGTATTCGAACAGTGCTCGCAGGGCCGCCGTCACCCAGACAGGTGTAACCCGTGCGGTGCCACAACGTGCTCGTGGAAGGTGGACGTGTAAGTGAGTCGGCTCGGAAAACTTCAGCAAGGCGCTCATCGCGTGGACATTGCACAAGCATCGAAGGGCACCAGCCGTGAACCGCATCGTCCCAACTTCGACACATGACACTGATTCGCCAATGGCAGGTTTCACACGTACTTGCTTCAACCCGATCTTTGTCATATCTACTGTGATGGATTATTCCGCCATCAACAACATACGTTTGCCCGTCTGCACTGACATCAACGGTGTCGGCCATTACATCGATTGGTGACAGGGCGAATGCGCATGTCAGAGCAAGAGTCGCTAGGAGTTTTGTAAGTGTTTGAGACATGTCGTGATGATGTGACATTTCAGAGAGTGAGTCCATGACACTTTCAGTCAACTACTCTTGTCATTGTGTCCACGAAAACTTTCGGCTATGTGTTTGCACTTTTATCTGCTGCCTGTTTTGGAACCCTTGCGGTTTCTGGCAAATTTGCCTACAGCGATGGTGTCGAAGTCGGTTCCTTAATGGCATGGCGTTTTGGAATTGCTGCTCTAGGTTTTTGGGTCATCGTCTACATCCAACGACGGACGATGAAATTCCCAAGTGCAACAGATGCTCTCAAACTTTTTAGTTTGGGAGCGATCGTTCTCGCACTCGAAGTGACACTTTTCTTCATGGGGCTTGCAGCGCCAGGTATGAGCGCTGGTTTGGCCGAGACGATCTTTTTCGTTTATCCAACTTGGGTAGTGCTCATTGCAGTCGCTTTTCTTGGGCATCGGATTTCGCTAGCGATGACTGGCTGCGTTGGGTTAGCGATCACTGGTGTGGCATTAACTGCGGGCGGACTTGAAACGAAATCAATTACCGGAGTTTTCTATCTGTTGATGGCATCCGTTCTATACGCCGCATACGTGGCGCTGTCAGGTAAATGGATGAAAGATGTTTCCCCGTTTCTCGCATCCACCTGGATGATTTCTGGAGCTGCTTTCAGTTTGGTGCTGTATGCGATTTTCACCCAACCACAAGGTCCATCAACAGTGAGTGGCTGGTTGGCGGTGGCGTCAGCAATTGGGTTAGGAACTTTTGGGTCATATGCATTGCTGTATGCGGCCTTGCATCGGATTTCGTCACCTGTAGCAGCTGTACTAGCGACTGCCGAGCCAGTGGTTGCAGTAATCCTTGGCGTCATCCTGCTCGCCGAGACAATGTCCTCTCTGCAGGCTTTAGGTGGGGTGATGATCGTGGGAGCGGTTGTGGTTCTCCTGTGGTGGGACTCCAAAGAAATGCCCGCCACCTCAGCTGTCATCGAATCTTGAGCCAACTCAGGCGGGATCACGCCTGAGTTGGGGCAAATGTCACCATCGTGTGGGGGAATAGTCCACGGCAAGAAGTCGTTACTACCTGTGCGACAATACGCACACGCGTTTATGACGCAAGCCCGTTCAGATGGAAACATCTTGACACGGGCTTCCTCTATGCAACTGAAAGGTCATGTGCATGGCATCGACAGCTAAAAAGGCAGCTCCTGCAGCGAAGAAAGCCGCTCCTGCTAAGAAGGCAGCTCCTGCAGCAAAGAAAGCTGCTCCAGCCGCTAAGAAAGCTGCACCAGCGAAGAAGGCTGCGCCAGCTGCCAAAACCGCAACTAAGTCAGTAGCCAAAGCCGCACCAGCCAAGAAGGCTGCACCTGCTGCCAAAAAAGCAGTTCCAGCGAAAAAGGCCGCACCTGTAGCGAAGAAGGCAGTCCCTGCCAAGAAAGCTGCTCCTGCACCAGTCGCTAAGAAAGTAGCGCCAGCAAAGAAGGCGGCACCTGTAGTCGCCAAAAAAGCTGCACCAGCCAAGAAGGCTGCACCTGCTGCAAAGATTGAACATAAAGAACTTGAAGTTGTGGTTGATGGCGAAATTGCCATTCTCGAAGAGGACATCGAAGTAGCGGACGGCGTGATCGCTGTTGATGGCGAAGAGATCGATCTCAACGAAGCAGCCACTCTCGAAGTGGAGCTCAACACTGAAATTGAACCTGAAATCGCTGCGGTGATGTCAGAAACAACAGAAGAAGAAAAACCAGCAGAGTCTGAAGATCAGGGTTTCACAATCTCTGACAAAGACGAAACTGACGAACCAGTTCAGACCGTTACCCAAGCCGGTGCAACCGCTGACCCGGTGAAGGACTACCTCAAGCAAATCGGCAAAGTGGCATTGCTTAATGCCGAACTCGAAGTTTCGTTGGCCAAGTCCATCGAAGCAGGTTTGTTTGCCGAAGAACTTCGTGACGCACACATGCTCGATGCGCCGAAGTCCAAGAAGATCAAGTGCACCGTGTGTGATTGGGAAGCCAAGCGTTACGTCAACATCCCAGCCAAACTCGATCACAAACCAGAAATCGTGTGTGAACACTGCATCGACAAAGTTATCAACGCTGGTTACCGTGACAAGAACCATTTGCTCGAAGCAAACCTTCGTCTCGTAGTTTCTTTGGCAAAGCGTTACACCGGTCGCGGCATGTTGTTCTTGGATCTCATCCAAGAAGGTAACTTGGGCTTGATTCGTGCAGTTGAAAAATTCGACTACACCAAGGGCTACAAGTTCTCCACATACGCAACCTGGTGGATTCGTCAGGCAATCACTCGCGCAATGGCTGACCAGGCGCGCACCATTCGTATTCCAGTTCATATGGTTGAAGTCATCAACAAGTTGGCCCGTGTTCAGCGCCAGATGTTGCAAGACCTTGGCCGCGAACCGACCCCAGAAGAACTCGCTCGCGAACTTGATATGACCCCTGAAAAGGTTGTTGAAGTTCAGAAGTACGGTCGCGAACCAATCTCACTTCACACACCACTTGGTGAAGAAGGAGACAGCGAGTTTGGTGACTTGATTGAAGACTCCGAAGCGATTGTCCCTTCAGAAGCTGTGTCGTTCACATTGCTTCAGGAGCAATTGCAGGGTGTGCTTGATACTTTGTCCGAACGTGAAGCAGGCGTAGTGCGTATGCGCTTTGGTCTTGATGATGGACAGATGAAGACCCTCGATGAAATCGGCAAGGTCTATGGAGTCACTCGCGAACGTATTCGACAGATAGAGAGTAAGACCATGTCGAAGCTTCGTCACCCATCACGTTCACAGGTGCTTCGCGATTACCTCGACTAATCTTTAGAACACTAAAAAAGCCCTAGCCATTGGCTAGGGCTTTTTTGATGAAGTTTTATGAAAGACGATGAGTTTCGTCGACGATCTCCACTGCCTTGAGGGACAAGGAGGAAGCGTTGGCTGAGTAGTGGTGTGCACAGAACAGAAGTTCTCCTCCACCTGGCAGCACTACGCGGACATAGGCCTGAGCTCCGCAGCGGTCGCAGCGATCTGCAGCGGTCAAAGTTGGTGATGTAGTGATTGTCATAGCGGCCTCCCTTGGTGACGAACTCGTACGGTCTTAATAACGCGGTAAGTATGGTGGGTATTCCCCAAGAACTAGTGATTTTGGGAAATCGCGTGTCTCTTGGGAGTTTTACCCCCTCGAGGCGGCGACCACTCGGGTAGCCTGCCACCACCTACTGACAAGGGCATCTTGAGGTGGGGTATTTGTCCGAATATATGGAGGAGATCTGAGTGGCTCGCGCCCGTACGACCGCACCTAGTGAGTACTCAGCCAAGAACCTCTCGGTCCTCGAAGGCCTGGATGCGGTTCGCAAGCGCCCAGGCATGTACATCGGTTCCACCGACAGTCGCGGACTGATGCATTGCCTCTGGGAGATCGTGGACAACTCCGTCGATGAGGCTCTCGGTGGGCATGCCACGACAATCGAAGTCATTTTGCACCCAGACTCCTCCGTCGAAGTTCGCGACAATGGTCGCGGTATTCCAGTCGACATTGAACCAAAATCAAAACTCACTGGTGTCGAATTGGTGATGACCAAATTGCACGCAGGTGGAAAGTTTGGTGGCGGTTCGTATGCCGCATCCGGCGGTCTCCACGGCGTTGGAGCAAGTGTTGTCAACGCGCTTTCAAGTCGTCTCGATGTCGAAGTGGATCGCGAAGGCAAGATCTATGTGATGTCATTCAAACGTGGTGTCCCTGGAGTTTTTGATGGCGATACGCCCGACAGTGGGTTCACCAAAAAGTCTGGTCTCAACAACGCTGGTAAAGCCAAAAAAGGTTTGACCGGTACTCGCATACGTTATTGGGCTGACCCTCAACTTTTCGACAAATCTGCCGAGTTCGATATGGAAGCGTTGGCAAACCGCGCCCGCCAGACTGCATTTTTGGTGCCAGGTTTGGCAATCGAAATTCATGACTTACGTAATGGCGAACCGGTTGTAGAAGTTTTCAAATTTGCTGGAGGCATTTCGCAGTTTTGTGAATATCTAGCACCAGATGAAGCAGTAACACCAGTAATTCGTCTCACTGGAACTCAACACTTCAAAGAAACAATTCAAGTTCTTGATGGCAAGGGTCATATGACAGCCCAAGAAGTTGAACGAGATCTTGGAGTTGATATTGCATTGCGGTGGGGGACTGGCTACGAAACTGAAGTTCGAAGTTTCGTCAACATCATTGCCACTCCCAAAGGTGGTACTCACCTCACTGGTTTTGAGCGTGCAATGACCAAAGTGATCAATGATCAACTCAAAGCTGCCAAAGTTCTCAAAGCCTCTGACGACAATGTGGCCAAAGAAGATATTCTCGAAGGTCTCACCGCAGTCATCACAGTACGTCTTGCTGAACCGCAGTTTGAAGGACAAACAAAAGAAGTTTTAGGTACACCTGCTGCTACCCGCATTGTCACAGCGGTGGTCACCAAAGAACTTACTTCCTGGATCACCAATCCACCACGCGGTGACAAACAAGCAACCAAACTCGTCCTCGACAAAATCGCAAACGCAATGCGTGCACGAGTAAGTGCACGTCACCAGCGCGATGTCCAACGCCGCAAAACAGCATTGGAATCTTCAAGTTTGCCTGCGAAATTGCGTGACTGTCGTGGCGATGATGTTGAACGTACAGAACTTTTCATTGTCGAGGGTGAAAGCGCATTGGGTACAGCCAAAGATGCGCGCAATTCCGAATTCCAGGCGTTGTTGCCGATTCGCGGAAAGATTCTCAACGTCCAAAAAGCATCACTTGCAGACATGTTAAAGAATGCCGAATGCGCATCGATTATTCAGGTGATTGGTGCGGGCTCTGGCCGTACATTTGATCTCGAACAAGCTCGGTACAACAAGATCATCTTGATGTCTGACGCAGACGTTGACGGCGCACACATTCGTTGTTTGCTCTTGACCTTGATCCATCGCTACATGAAGCCACTGCTCGAAGCTGGTCGAGTTTTCGCAGCAGTTCCACCGTTGCATCGAATCGACATCATGGCTGGCAATAAACAACCTGCCGAAGTTCGTTACACCTACTCAGATGCCGAAATGAAGAGCGTTCTTGCTGATCTCACTAAATCTGGACGTCGTTGGAAAGAACCAATTCAGCGATACAAAGGTCTTGGTGAAATGGATGCTTCGCAGTTGCGTGAGACAACAATGGATCCGGCAAAAAGATCTCTGCGTCGCGTAACTATGTCTGATGTTGCAGCAGCTGAGCAGGTATTTGATTTGTTGATGGGCATGGAAGTTGCTCCCCGAAAAGAGTTCATCATTCAGGGTGCAGACGAACTCGATCGTTCCCGAATCGACGCTTAGGCGATTAGCAATCGACTGGATTGATCAATCCAGTATGTACGTCGTAAATCGCTCCAGCGACTGTCAGAGTCGATGGCAGCAGTGGGTAGCTTCGAATTCGCTGTACGTCAGTAGCGAGTGCGGCTGCTTGATCAGCAACTGTGCGAATCTCGATACTACGAGTATCAATTCCAGATTCCTCGAGAATCGCCTTATGCATCTGTGCTTCAGTGCCACTTGCCATTCGGCAATCGGTGTGCGGAATCACAAGGACACGTTCCACATTGAGCAACCAGGTCGCTAGCACCAAAGTACGCAAAACGTCGTCGGTGACTCGGGCTCCTGCGTTTCTCAAGATTTTGACGTCGCCAGCCTGCATTCCCAGCATCGCTAGTGGTGAGATTCGCGAATCCATACAGGTGACGATCGCGATTCCTTTTGCTGCGCGCCCGGTGAGATGGGTATCTTGAAAATCGCTCGCAAATTCCTGATTAGCACTTAATACGTCTGCAAAAGCTGCTTTCGGAAATTCAGGCTTGTTGGAATCTGCGATGCTCATGGGCGAAACTTACTCACGTTGCATCTTTCTGTTTGGTTAATTTTGCGATTTGGTCACCTAAATCTCTTGGTAAGCGGTTTCCCAAGCGATACGGTCACTCCATGACAAGTTCAACGCAGGCAGACTCAGCAGATCGCATCTTCGATGTAGCCATTATTGGTGCCGGTCCAGCTGGACTTTATGCCGCGTATTACGCAGGTTTCCGCGGTTTTTCCACTGTCGTGATCGATGCTTTGCCTGAAGTTGGTGGACAGGTTTCGGCAATGTACCCCGAAAAAGAGATCTTCGATATTGCTGGGTTTCCATCCGTCAAAGGTCGCGAACTCATCACTGGTTTGATGGCACAAGTTGATGCCTTTTCTCCAACGATTCATACCTCACAAAACGTGTCGAAACTTGAAAGAAGTGATTCAAACAATTGGAAGTTGACTTGTGAATCAGGGCTTTCTGTCATTGCAAAAACAGTATTGATTACCGGAGGTATCGGTGCATTTGCTCCGCGACCACTGCCAGTTGGTTCACAGTGGCTCGGCAAAGGTTTGGTCCACTTTGTTCCACAACTATCTGTGCATGCAGGCAAACATGTGGTGATTGCTGGCGGTGGAGATTCTGCATTTGACTGGGCATATTCACTTCAGCCGATTGCAGCGTCTGTCACTTTGATTCATCGTCGTGATGCATTCCGAGCTCATGCAGCCACAGTGGACGCTGTCAGAGCGATGGGCGTACGACTCATTACTTCAGCCGAAATCACTGACGTCAAGGGTGACGAAGTAGTTGGTGAAGTTGTGATCACTCACAAAGAAACTGGCGAAACTGAAAGTCTGCCAACTGACACCCTCGTTGCCGCCTTGGGATTTGTTGCAAACATCGGACCGATTAGCGACTGGGGGCTAGAACTCGAAAAGCGTCACATTCTTGTGAACACTGCAATGCAAACTTCTTTGCCTGGCGTTTTCGCAGCTGGCGATATTGCGACTTATCCCGGCAAAGTCCCGCTTATCTCAGTTGGGTTTGGGGAGGCTGCCACAGCAATCAACAATGCGGCACCATTTATCGACGAACACCATGGAGTTTTCCCAGGGCATAGCTCTGGTGGTTCAGGGGAGTGAACTAAAACCACGCCTTCGCAGATGTCACTGCAGCTGCAGTCCATACATCTGCGGACTCGAGTTCGCCGCCACACGAAATTGCTCGCGGTTCGATGTGAGTCTTGGTGAGTTGCACCTGCCATGTTCGTCCATCGCGATTACGTACCTCGATGACATCAGATTCATTCAAATCTGAAACGGAACTTGCTGCAAGTGGTTTGGAGTTTCGCAACACCACAACATCGAGAGCTTCGATCGAATCAATTCCACATTCTTGTCGCACGGCAATTTCTGCGACCTGTGCCCACGGCGCGAGCGCAGATCGGCCACGAAGGAGTTGTGAATTCACTTGAGAATTCCAGGCTGAATTCAAAACCTCGCGCGTCGAATCAATATCTAATCTTCCATACATATAGCCAGTTGGAAGTAGGAGAGCGGTTGGTGCAAATCTATGTCCGCCGAGATGTGAGATTTCATAGATCTGACTTGTGAGTTCGGGATCAGATCGAAGCGCGTCGATAATTTTGCGTGCATGCAACGCGCAACAAAGATCACGTTTTCCGTTGGTGCAGACAAACAGCACGGGGTCTGCACTTCGTCGACCAAACGGAGGAAGTTCTCCGCGAGCAATCGCTGCCCAATCCCAGTGGAGAACATCGCGAATGTCATCAAGCGATCCAGCTCGCATGCGCACACCACCCGGAGAGGTGTGTGCCAACCACAAGCGGCGACGGCGGGTGGTGCGACGTTCATGATTTGCAAGATCAGGGCGGCGTGCGAGTGCAATTCCAATGGCGGGATCGGTGATTTTTTCTAGCAACTCTTTGCCAAACCCTGCTGGCAAATCAGACTCAAGCAAAGCTTTTTCGCCCCAGGCGCCAGGCTGTTCGATGATCAACCACACCTTACGTACAGGAGCGCTGCCTGCAAGTGGTTCATGCAGGGCGGTCTCACTGCACGTTATTTGAGTCATAACGGCAACTTACCCGCTGCGGCGCCAATTGGTGAGGTAAGCGCACTACCTGTTCCGTCGCGTTTTGATGGTTCCAACGACAATTCAAGGGGAGCGCCATTGTCTGCAGCCGCTCGTAGAGGTGCAATTCCCACTGCTGCGAGTAGCAAGGTGTCTTCTGATTTGCGCAACGCGTGGCAGCGAACACCACCGGTGGCGCGGCCCTTGGTAGGGAATTCGCTCAACGCTGTGATTTTGGCGCTGCCTGGATCTGTGCCGGGAAGTGCACTGCTGCTGCCTGAAATAGTGAGAACTTCAGCATCCTCATTGGCTACTGAGAAACTAATAACCGAGGCACCTTTAGACAACTTGATTCCAGCCATTCCAGCTGCACCTCGACCCTGTGGTCGAACCAAATTGGCTTCAAAATGAAGCAGTTGGCAGTCAGAAGTAACAAAAACTAAGTGCTGATCTTCGGCCGTAGTAACACCTGCACCGACAACTCGATCATTCGGTTCAAGTCGAATCACTTCCCACACATCGCCTTTAGGCGCTTCAGGTGAAACGCGTTTGACGACACCTTGGGCAGTTCCAACAGCCAAGATGCTTTCGTCATCGATGTTGTGAAGTGCAATCGCGGTTTCTTTTTTCTCGAGAGTCACGAACTCTTTGAGTGCGCCACCACCCTTGAGTCCAAGTGCGGTCTGGCTGTTGGCCAATGCCGGAATTTCCATAACAGGAATTCGATGCACTCGACCAAGTGAAGTCACAAGTCCAATAGTCGAACGAGCCGTGGTGTTTGCAGTGGAGATCACCACATCATGTCGGGTGCGACCACCAACATTGGCAACGGTGTCAGGAGTGAATCGTGCGAGTAGACCCGATGAGGAAAGCATGACAACAACTGGATCATCAGCAATTTCGAGATCCGCTGCAACGCTGGTGCCGTCATCTTCTTGCAAAACTGTTCGACGTGGAGTTCCAAAATCTTTCGCGACAGCGGCAAGTTCATCACTCACTGTTGTGCTTAGAGCTTTTGGATCGGAGAGAAGTTTTGTAAGTGCAGCGATTGTGCTCTGGAGTTCATCGCGTTCTTTTTCAAGTTCGATACGTGAGAATTTGGTAAGTCTGCGCAAAGGCATTTCGAGAATGTAATTGGTTTGAATCTCACTCAAATCGAAAATCTGCATCAGTCGAGTGCGAGCCTCGGCGGTGTCTTCACTTGTGCGAATCACTTGAATCACTTCATCAATGTCAATGATTGCGACAAGAAGACCCTCAACCAAATGAAGTCGTTCTGCGGCTTTCCGTTTACGGAATTCACTTCGGCGGCGAACAACTTCAAGTCGATGATCGAGGAAGACCTGAAGCAGCTCTTTGATTCCTAGAGTTTTTGGAGCGCCGCCAACCAGTGCGACCGCATTTATGGAGAACTGCTCTTCTAGTGGAGTGTGTTTGTAAAGCTGTGTCAAAACCGCTTGAGGATTGAACCCAGATTTAAGTTCGATGACCAGACGCAATCCACGATCGCCATCGGACAAATCAGTTACATCTGAAATGCCAGTAAGTTTTTTAGAACCCACACCGTCTTTGATTTTTTCAATGACTTTTTCAGGTCCAACGTTGTAAGGAAGTTCAGTGACAACCAGTGCAACTCTGCGCGCTGTCACATTCTCGACAGACACGGTTGCGCGAATTTTGAAACTGCCGCGACCTTCGACATAGGCATCGCGAATTCCTGACAATCCCAAGATAACACCGCCAGTAGGCAAGTCAGGACCTGGCAGGTAGTTCATGAGATCTACAACGGTTGCTTTTGGATTCTTGAGCAAATAACGGGCCGCAGCAACCACTTCGTTGAGATTGTGAGGAGGAATGTTGGTGGCCATACCCACTGCGATACCTGCGGCACCGTTGACCAAGAGAGCAGGAATGGCGGCAGGTAGAACTTCAGGTTCGGTTTCGCGACCGTCATAGTTGGGATTGAAATCAACCACATCTTCATCAAGCGATGCGGTCATACTCAATGCAGAGGGTGCGAGACGAGCTTCGGTGTAGCGATAGGCAGCCGGACCATCATCGAGGGAACCAAAGTTTCCATGTCCGTCGACGAGTGGAAGGCGGAAGGACCAGCCTTGAGCCATACGCACCATGGCGTCATAAATCGCACTGTCACCATGGGGGTGGAGGCGACCCATGACTTCACCGACAACACGAGCAGACTTCACATGCCCCTTGTCTGGGCGAAGCCCCATTTCGGACATGGTGTACAGAATTCGGCGCTGAACTGGCTTGAGGCCATCCCGAGCGTCTGGCAATGCACGTGAATAGATAACCGAGTAGGCGTATTCCAGGAATGAACCTTGCATCTCTTGCGAGACGTCAATATCAATAATCCGCTCAGGTCCAGCGGGAGTTTTCGGCGTCACAGGACGTCGAGCCATGGGAAATCTCCTCCAGTCAGGTGGGGAGGCTACTTGAAACTAGGACTTTTCTGGCTGTGCGCCACGTTTAGACACCGCAAGAGAGGCAATTTTGGTGGCATTGCTCAAACAGGTTTCAACATCATCTTGGCGGGCGAGAGCAGCTAGCAAACCAGCCGCGAATGCGTCTCCAGCCCCGACAGTGTCGACCACTTGGGATGGGAGTGCGGAAAATTCGACGCGGGAATCACCTTCGACCCAAACACAACCTTGTGCTCCAAATTTCGCAACCACCCTACGGACCCTCTGCGAAAGTTCTGTCAGCCTTTCGGCTGTTGAGCCCTCCGAAGTGAGAGCGAGGAGCTCAAGTTCGTTTGGAAGGATCACATCACATAGTTCAAGCCAGCTCGAAAGCTCAGACCCTTCGATTTGTTGGAGTGGACCGACCGATGCTGGATCGAGGACCACCATGATGTCGCGGGATTTTGCGACTCGCATGATGTCTTTTGCCACTTCACGAGTTGATGAATTCAACAATGTGTACCCAGAGATATACAGAATGGAGACTTCTTCCCAAATCTCATCTGTGAATAGTCCACGATGCAAAGTCTGATTGGCGCGCGTATCGGGAAACATACTTCGTTCACCATCGAGATGATTCAAAACAACAACAGCACCTGTTGGTAAATCTGGGTTGCACCACACATGAGTTTCGACACCCCACTCTTGTTGATTCTGGATGATCTCGCGACCCCACAGGTCATCACCTACGACACCCAAAAGGCGAACTGGATGTTTTTGGAAACCTAACCAAGATGCGACATTGCTCGCGGTTCCACCAAAGCCAGTTTCGACAGCACTGGGAACGTCACTTCCTCGAATCATTTCCGAACTCATAGTGACCAAGACATCCATCATGATGTCACCAACCACAAGTACTTTTCCTGATTCAAGCTGAGTCATTTTTAGAGAGCCGCCGCAATCTGAGCTGCAAGTCGTGCATTACCCAAAACAACAGTGACATTGACATCAAGACTTTTACCTTGAGATTCACGATGGAAATAGTCCAACAAGAAAGGTGTTACTTCTTTACCGTGAATGTTGCGAGCAGAAGCTGCAATGAGTCCATCGTTGAGAAGTTGATCATGAAGTTGTGGATCAAGTTGATCAGCTTCAGCAAGCGGATTCGCAACCACCATGCCACCTTGAATACCCAACGCTTGTCGCTGGTTCATGATCGCAGCGACTTCATTGCCATTTTCAACACTCCAGTCAAGAGTGAATCCTGAATGTGTGAGGAAAAAACCAGGGAACGATTTTGTGCCAACTGCCACAACCGGAATGCTCAAAGTTTCGAGACGTTCCAATGTTGCATTCACATCCAAAATGGATTTCACTCCAGCGCACACGACTGTGACAGGTGTATGAGAAATCGCGGTGAGGTCAGCGGATTCATCGAAAGTGTTCTGGGCATCGCGGTGGACACCTCCAAGACCGCCAGTGGCAAAAACTCGAATGCCAGCTAGCGCTGCAAGATGTGCAGTGGCTGCAACTGTGGTCGCACCATTTCCTTTACGCGCCGAAACAATTCCAAGGTCGCGAATGCTGACTTTGACTACAGAATTGTCATTAGCGACTGTGCGAAGTTGATCTTCAGTCAGTCCGATGCACGCAATTCCATCAACCATCGCAATGGTTGCAGGAACTGCACCAGCATCGCGAACGGCTTGTTCGAATTCCAATGCCACTTCGAAATTTCGTGGACGTGGCAAACCGTGGCTGATGATGGTTGATTCAAGGGCGACAACTGGTGCGCCAGCAGAAAGAGCTTCCTGAACTTCAGGTGCGTAGGAAAGGGCGGGGGAGTTGGAGATGTTTTTCACATGACGCACGCTACCCGCAAAGGAACGGGAATTAAGCAGTAGCGTGGGTTTGTGAGCAACCAGCCCAACCACCAGGTGCAGTCAATTGAGTGCATGCTGCGGTCTGGGCGCAAAGTCCTCATCCGCCCCATCGCTCCAAGCGATGCGCAGATGCTGTTTGATTTTCATGAAACTTTGTCTGACCGCACGATCTATATGCGACATTTCAGCGCCCATCCTCACCTGAGCGACGCCGAGCTCCAACGATTCACGAATGTAGATCACATCAAACGTGAGGCGTATGTCGCTGTCGATGAAAATCGCATCATCGGAGTGGGTCGATGGGATGCAATCGACAGCACCGCAGCCGAAGTAGCTTTTGTCATCAGTGATGACTACCAACATCAAGGTCTTGGCTCAGTGTTGTTTTCGCTTCTGGCGCAAGCTGCCCAGGATTATGGAATTACTGAGTTTGTGGCAGAAGTACTTCCTCAAAATCGAGCCATGATGCGATTGTTTGAAGTTTTCGGGGAATCCTTTGAACGTAAGTTTGAAGATGGTGTCGTCACCATGTCTGTAAAATTGACCCCGACCTTCTAAAACGAAACTGAGTTTTTTGTGACTGACAATTCCCTTCGATCCGTGCTGACCCCCAAGATCACCAAAGTTCTTGTGGGTGTGGGATTGAATGCATTTGGAAATGGATTAACCCTCGCCCTGCTTCTGGTGTACCTCGTTCAAATTCGAGAGTTCTCTGTAGACCGTGCCAGCATCTTGCTGTCCTGGATGGCAGTGCTCGGTCTGTTGTTGACCGGTGTTGTAGGTGCAATCGTTGATCGAATCGGGCCACGTCCAGTGCTCCTTGCTGGCCTTGTGATCGAAGCGATCGGTGTAGGTTTTTGGAGCCAAGTTCACACATTCCGCGACGCCCTCTTGGTCTCATCGATTGTTGCACTTGGTGGTAGTTCCATTTGGCCTCCGCAATCTGCACTGCTAGCTCAACTGGCA
Organism: Actinomycetota bacterium; assembly: GCA_041158285.1. GTDB lineage: Bacteria > Actinomycetota > Actinomycetes > S36-B12 > UBA5976 > JAFMIT01. Next base: position 6,100 of record JBEBBR010000081.1, on the reverse strand, counting down.
CCAGTCGAACATCGTCAACGGGTATTCGGCCTCAACTTCATGTTGCTGAATGCCGGACTTGGCCTCGGCGGATTGGTCAGTGCGCTTCTCATTATTGAAGGCGATACCTCATCTTTCGAGCGACTCTATTATTTGAATTCAATTAGTTATGTCGCATATTTCGTTATTGCAATCTCGCTCAAAGGTGTGGGCGGTCGCGTAGAGCACGATCCAGAAGTTGAACAACAAAGCGGCGGCTACAAAGAAGTATTTGCTGACCGTCGACTAGTGCGGTTGGCTGTCGGTGGGCTATTGATGTTGATCTGCGGATATGCGAGTGTCGAAGCGGGCCTGGCAATTTTCACAACTGAGTTTGTCGGACTTTCACCAAAATGGTTGGGAGTTATTTTTGGCGTCAACACTTTCACCATCGTTAGTTTGCAAGCTTTCATTCTGAAATGGATGGATCACAAATCGCGAACTCGACTGCTTGGTTTAGTCGGAGTGATGTGGGCTTGCTCGTGGATTGTTATCGCACTCACGGTTCAGACATCAGGTGTATTTGCGGTATTCCTCCTGTGTGCAAGTCAATTCGTCTTTGCGATTGGCGAAATGTTGTGGGCACCAATTTCACCAGCTATGGCTAACGAACTTGCTCCTGATCATCTTCGAGGTCGTTATAACGCCATGATTTCGTTGCAGTGGGGCGTTGCCAACACCATCGGCCCCTTGATTACAGGCCTAACTCTGGGACGAGGTCACCCTTTCGCCTGGACTCTGTCTCTGGCTGCGGGATGTCTTATTGCGGGGTACTTGATGGTGACCTTGAAGCGGTACCTCACAGCCGAGCAAGATGGCCGAAAAGTCACGGCTGCGTGACACAATGAGCGATGTGAAACCTCTAGAAGATTTGCAGTCTGCGATTACTCGCACCGGCTACTACCCAGAGTTGGTCTCTGATGCAATCCACACTGCCCTCGCAGGGGAGCAGTTGCAATCTTTCGTTTTACATCACGAAACCACGTTTGACCACAATCAGCTTCATCGTCACCTCACAGTCGTTGCCCTCACCGGCACTCGACTAGTGGTCAGCCACACTGACGAACATTCGGCAGACGAAAATCGACCATTTCCATCAGCCACGACTTCGACGGAAGCAGTGCGCCTCAAAGCGATTGCCTCTGTCGTGATCCAGCGAGTTGTTTCAGAGCCTGCTTTGTATCCAGCTAGCAGTGCTGTGCAGGAAGTCGTCATCACTATCGGCTGGGGAGCCGTCAACCGTATTGATCTTGGTCCTGCCGCATGTGAAGACCCCAACTGCGAAGCAGAGCATGGATTTTCTGGCACGTCAGTCAACGACGATTTAACTATCCGAGTTTCACTTGCCGCCGATGGTGCGTTGATGGTCGAACAGGCATTGCAGTTTGCATCAGCTTTATCCGAAGTCACTTCAAACATCCACGCACATCAAGCATGACCGCACGTATCTCTGATATCTTGCCCGCTGCCTGTGCAGCGTTAAGACAATCGCCTGAAATTTCAGCACTACAACTTCCTCAAAGCGATGTAGTTGTCGTTTTATTAATCGATGGAATGGGTTATCGCAACGTTGCACATGTAGCTGACAAAGTTGCGCATTCCAAACTCATCGTGGATCACACTCCAATCTCGACAGCGTTTCCTTCGACCACTCCCGTTGCTTTGGCATCTTTGGGAACTGGAATGCAATCCGGCTCTCATGGTTTTGTTGGTGCCACATTCGAGTTAGCAGAGTTCCATTCAATCCTGCATCCTTTGAAGTGGGTGGACTCGCCACCACCTTTGGCAGTAGCGCCAGACCCAACGTGGTTTGAAAACGCTGTTGACCTTGGAATCAAAGTGACTCGAGTTGGTCCTGCAGCGTATGCAAACTCTGGATTAACCAATGCGGTGCTACGCGGTGGTTCGCACCTTCCTGCCGAATCTATGACAGAGCTTGTTGATGTGATTGCGGCAACCGCAACACAATCAAAGAATCAAATGATTTATGGCTATTACCCCAAACTCGACAAAGTTGGTCACGTGCATGGGGTTGCTTCTACTGAATGGCTTTCTGAACTTGGTGTAGTACTCGATGCAATCGCGGAATTGAACGCACGGTTAGGTGCGGGCGTAACACTTGTAGTCACCGCGGATCACGGAATGATTGATGTTGAAAAACGAATTTGGATCGAAGACACACCTTCATTGATGCGAGATGTCCGCATCATCACAGGAGAACCGCGTCTACGGCATGTGTTTGCACAGCCGGGAAATGCTCAAGCGTTACATCGTCAGTGGAAATCTCTTGAAGACTTCGTCAACATCTATACCCGTGATGAATACATCGCCACTGAGCTGATGGGTGTTGTTGATGATTTCGTCGCTGAACGAATTGGTGATGTTGTAGCAGTTGCGCAGGGCAACAACATCCTCGCATCTCGAACGATTGATTCGCGAATTTCGAATCTGGTGGGACACCACGGTTCAGATTCTTCGACAGAGTGCGACATTCCACTAGCGGTGCTGGCAAGATAGTCCCGTGTCAGAACTAGTTTACTTTTGCGGAACCATGGACAGTGGTAAATCCACTCTTGCATTGCAGACCGCACATAACCACCAAACTCGCGGCCGTAAAGGTTTAATTTTTACCAGCCACGACCGCGCTGGTCTCGGCACGATTTCTTCACGACTTGGTTTGCAAACTGCAGCCCTTGAAGTAAGCGATGAACTTGATTTCCATGCATTCACTTTAGATATTTTGAGTCGCGGCGAACGGGTGGACTTCATCATTTGCGATGAAGCGCAGTTCTACACTCCGCAGCAAATCGAACAACTTGCAACGCTTGTAGACAGTTTGCAGATTGATGTATTCGCCTTCGGAATCCTTTCTGATTTCCGTACCGCACTGTTCCCAGGTTCTGCGCGACTTATTGAATTAGCCGATCGTGTGAATGTGCTCCAAGTTGAGGCATTGTGCTGGTGCGGTTCCCGTGCAACTCACAACGCGCGCATCATCAACGGAACTATGGTGGTTGAAGGTGAACAGGTTGTCGTGGGAGACACTGGCGATGACATTGTTGCGTACGAAGTTTTATGTCGACGTCACCACATGCGCCGAGTTACCTCGCGGATGTCACGTGATTATTTTGCAGTCGAAACTCCATTGCCATTTGCTGGCGAGCAACCAAAATAACGACCAAAATACAAAGGCGCCACAGTAAAGTTGCGGCGAATTAATCGTCGTCAGACGGTGGTGCACCAAAAAGGATTTCGTCCCAACTTGGAACGCGTGGTCGTTTCACGTCCGAGGTATCAGGTGCAGTGAGGCGATCAAAAGCTGATTCCTTGGCCTCAGTTTCCGTTTCTTCAGCCTCGACTGACACGTCCTGCTCAGCTTCGAAATCTTGATTGAGATCTTCTTCAGCAACATCAAGTGACTGATCAAAATCTTCAGGTGCTTCTTGAGTCTCTTGCGCAGGTGAAAGTTTGAGATTGAGCAATGGATCGGTTGGCTGTTCGTGTGCTGGTTCTTTCAAACTTGGAACTGCCATGAGATGTGTCACCGTCGGAGTGGTGTTTGGATCTGCGGGACTGACTGCTGCAACTTTTGACGCAGCCTCTCCAATGAGCCAACGAGCTTCGTCATCACCTGGCACGAGTGCGCTATTGCGAACATCAAATAACCAGATAGCGCTTCGAACACCATCTTTTGATGGGTAGCGCACCACAACCGACCAACGACCATCCTCGCGACGGAATGCATCCCACTCAATGTCTTCAGTGGCAACACCAAGCGGGGCAAGGCGTGCGTGAATCACATCGGCGAGTGGACCCGCACCACTTGCGCGGCGAACGATGGTTTTGGCAGCTTTTGAAGCTACATGACTGCGTTCTAACAAGATTGGTGGCGCATACGACATGATGCGTTCAATGCTCGATCCCGAAAGGGCCGCAACCTCTTCGACCGATGAGCCAGCGCGAATTCGACCTTGGATCTCACGTGGAGACATAGAGACGATTTCGTCGGTTTGAACAGACAGAGCAATCACTTCAGCACGCGGTGCTTCAGATCCAACCAATTGGGCATCGAAAGGAACTTCGATCCATTGGCCGTCGGCGGTCTGCAGGATGATCATTTTCCCATCATCCGAAATCGCTACGAATTGCAAGTCGCTCACAGTTATCTCCTCGAGGGTCATAGTCTCACGAATTGTCGACTTAATGGCGTAGGGCGCGCGGAGAAGCCCATCTGCACCGATGTGAGATGAGCTAACTTTGAGCCATTGCACTCCACCTGAAAGAAGAAATTTGTGAATTCCGCAGAGTTGTTGAAGTTAGTCCGCGAGATTGCCCACACCGCCGGTGAGATTTTGATGGATGGTCGACCGGATGCAGCACGCATGATGGGTGTGGAATCATCTTCCAAAACCTCACCAACAGACATCGTCACTGAACGCGATTTGGCATCCGAAAAAGCAATCGTTGCTTTCATTCGCGAGCACCGCCCACACGATGCAATCCTCGGCGAAGAGGGAACCAATCTTGATGGCACTAGCGGATTGACCTGGATCATTGATCCACTCGATGGCACGATCAACTACTTGTATGGCTCACCTCAGTGGGCTGTATCGATCGCCATCGCAGACGAGAACGGTCCAATGATTGGTGTGGTGTACGCGCCAGCCGTGACAGTCGAATATTGGGCAGTACGCGGTGAAGGAGCATTTCGCGAGGACCGCGATGGAATTGTCGCGCTTCCGAAGGTCGCTGATGTGGACATCGCACACGCGCTATTTGCAACCGGATTTGCCTATCGCACAGAACGTCGCGCCCAACAAGCCAAAGTGCTTTCCACCGTACTTCCACAGATTCGAGATATTCGTCGAAAAGGTTCTGCGGCACTCGATGTGTGCATGGCTGCCTGCGGCATGGTCAACGGATATTTCGAACGCGGCACGCATCCTTGGGATATCGCAGCTGGCTCTGTCGTGGCAATGGAAACCGGCGCATTAGTCACTGGACTCAACGGCAAACCAGCGCACAACGACATGGTGGTTGTCGCTCCACCTAAATTGCATGCGCAAATGACAGCATTGTTAGAGAGTGTTTCTGCCGATCAAGGAGATTAGAAGCAAGCTCTGAAGTGAGCTGCGAAATCTTTTAGTCGATGCGTCGCAAATCTTTGTTGTACCAAGCAGCGTTGTGAACATACATTTCTACGTTCCAATCAAAAGCGCCGTTTTCAACAGCGTTTTCCTTGATTTTTGCTGGAACTCCAAGTGCAAGTGCATTGTTTGGCACGATGGTGTCGTTGGTAAGAACAGCACCAGCAGCGACGAGGGCGCGGGAATGAACCACCACTCGATGCATCAATACAGACCCTGATCCAATCAGCACATCATCTTCGATGATGGAACCCTCGATATGTGCGTTATGTCCAACCACGACCCGACTACCGATGATCGTGTGATGTTCGCTGGTGCAGTGAATGATCGAGCCATCTTGGATAGAAGTTTGGTCTCCCACGCGGATCTGACCGTGATCTCCACGCAAAACTGCAGTTGGCCAGATCGATGATTGGGCGCCAATAATGACGTTTCCGATGATCACCGCTTCTGGGTGAATGAAGGCTGTTGGGTCGATTACTGGGACAAGGTCACCGAGGGCATAAAGAGGCATGGGCGTATCAAACCGTGTCCGGTGCGCATTCGTCACCTTGATAGGGCACAATGCGCGCCCTGCACCTCTTGCGGATTACTTCAGGACGAAAGGAGACGTGTCATGGCAACTGATTATGACGCCCCCAGAAAAACCGACGAGGAACTCGCCGAGGATTCCCTCGAGGAACTGAAAGCCCGCCGAGCCGACAAAGCCAATGCTGCTGTCGACATTGATGAGGCTGAACTCGCCGAAACTCTCGAGTTGCCAGGCGCAGATCTCTCCGAAGAGAGTCTGACCGTTCGAGTTCTTCCAAAGCAGCGTGACGAGTTCACCTGTTCGAAGTGCTTCCTTGTGCATCACCGCTCACAGTTCTCGCGCGAAGTTAAAGGCGAACCTGTGTGTAAGGAATGCGACTAAACCATGTTCGTCGAGCGGAGAT